>CAYMFZ010000205.1:0-9012 GCA_964389585.1 uncultured Pirellulaceae bacterium
GCCCCTACCTATCGCGGTTGCCCTTATCCGTTCGTGCGTGACGATTTGAGGCCTTTGTCAAAGTACAAAAAAAGGCCGCACGAGGCGGCCACGATTTATCAAAATTTGAACTCTGGTTCAATCAACCTCTGAGGGAGTTTGATTTCGATCTAGGCCAGATCCATTCGATTCCTCTGCTGCACGTTTGATCGCGTCGTAAACTTCACGACGATGAACAGGCACCTCTTTAGGGGCCTCAACACCAAGCCGCACTTTGTCACCGCGAATCTCAACAACAACAATTGTGATGTCATCGTTGATAACGATACTTTCATTTTTCTTTCGAGAGAGGACTAACATTTCCCGCATTCCTTTGTGTTTTGAGACTGATTCGGGGGCGAACCAATCTGTCTTTTCTAAATAACCTCCGAGGGGTTGACACAATCAGAAAAGACGATATCTCACCATTTACTCTACGCGGTCGAGGTTTATAGTCAACAACGCCAGATCTCGAATTATGCGGTTTTCTACAGGAAAAAACCGCTGTCACCCACTAAGGCCTCGTTTGCGGGCTTTTATAGGGGAATTCGGTCCTTATGACTTGAATTTTGCTGTCGCCACTATCTGGCTGCTCAGATCGAATTGGTAACCAATTGCACTTAAGGACATATCCAAGGCAGAAACGTTCACCAATGCATGGTGGGCCCGTAGAACACAGTTTTGTAGAACACAGTTTTGTAGAACACAGTTTTGCTGATTCAGATGCTCCAGCTAATTGACAAGGAGTCCAGCCTAAAGTCGATCATGATTTTGGAATCAACAAAGCTCTTATACGTTGGATTCTCGGTATCGTTTAGGGACACGAATAGCTTTCTCGCTCGCCTCCAATTCAATCAGCAACTCATCGGGGTATAATCAGGTTCAGAGGTCCTATGAGTACTAAGTTGTTTGCGTCAATCCGACGCAGACTTTCTAAATCGAAGGCCACCATTGATGACGTCAGCAGAGACTAAATCCGAATTTACTATTCGTTCGGCAAACCGAACTTTGCCGTTGGTAAAGATGATCGTCCAAGACATTGTTGGGCTCTCAAAAGAAGTCAACGAAACGCGAGAGCGGTTGGAATATTTGTCGGAGGGCCGCGAGACTGAACATCAAGATGAGTATGCGAAAGAGCTGGCTTCTATTGAGCAGGTTACCGACTTGCAATACGCTCAAATCGACGGGTGGATTCAAGAGTTGAAAAAGCTCCAGGTCTTGCCTCACAGTGCGTCCGATGGTTTCGTTGATTTTCCGGCGCTTCGCAATGGTGAGCCAGTTTGTCTCTGCTGGCAACTTGGGGACAAAGAAGTTGTCTATTGGCATCGCCAAGATCAGGAGTGTTCTAAACGTCAGCCGGTTGATTTGCCCATGATTCGTCAATCGGGCGATCGAAGCATGTCCAGTAGCGCATGAGCTACGTAGAAGTCATTTGGTTTTGACCTGTGGCTACTCATCTCTGAGCCATTTCGTATACTTTGGCATGCCCTTATTTGACACCCATGCCCACTTGGAAGACGAACAGCTCGCCCCGATTATCGATGAGGTGTTGGCGAACGCTGCAGCCGCCGAGTTAATAGGCATTACCGCGATTGGTACGACGGTAAAAACCAGCCAAGACTGTTTGGAACTCGCGAAGAAGTACGACCAAGTTTTTGCGGCTGTTGGAATCCATCCCAACCATTGCAAAGAAACAACGGACTCTGATTGGCAAGAGATTCTCAGGCTTTCAAGTGACTCGCGAGTGGTCGCCATTGGAGAGACGGGCCTGGATCGATATTGGGACTACTGCCCAATCGAAACTCAGGAAGTCTGGTTTAAAAAGCACATCGAGCTTTCGTTCGAAACGAACAAATCACTCGTCATTCACATGCGCGAGTGCGAAAGCGATATCCTTCGAATGCTCAATGGAAACGCGAAAGACGGTCGAATCATTGGCATCATGCATTCTTTTGCTGGAGAGTGGGAAACCGCAAAAGCCTGTTTGGACCTTGGGATGTACATCAGCTTTGCTGGAATGGTGACGTTTAAAAAGTCAGATGAGCTGAGGGAAATTGCTTCCAAAATTCCAGACAACCGGATTCTGGTTGAAACAGATTCGCCTTACTTGTCGCCTCATCCTCATCGCGGAACTCGCCCCAACCAGCCTGCAATGGTATCTCATACGGCAGCTTGTATCGCCGAGGTTCGTGGACAAGACGTGGATACGTTTGGGAAAGTCACGACGGAAAATTCGAAACGTGTTTTCGGAATTGATTGAACAAGCGAATTCGCTTGTTCTGATCTCACTTGATCGTTGACGATTTCGTAGCAGGTTGATTTGAAACTGGTTCACTCTCTACCGTTTGACTGATTGGCTTTGAAGCATTTTCACTTGCGTCATAAGCAATTGCCGTGACGTTTAGTTGAAGCCCATTGTCTTTCAAATCACCAGATCGCGGATAGTTCCAAGAAACGATTTGCTGGTCGGTTGCAGAAAGATCTGCCGTGACCGTGATGCGCTTTTGCGACCATTGAGTACCATTCCAAAACTTCTTGGACTGCATGTCTTGGATGACCAAGCTAACTCGCTCAATCACTTTGTCATCTTCGGCGTATCCTCTGATGAACGCTGGTTCTTCAACTTGCGTAGTCTCGACTGGCATGGGAATTACGGTCACGATCGGCATCATTTCGACGGCTCGACTTTCACGTAGCGTCTTTTTTAATTTCGACTTTTGCAAATCTGAAAGTTCGGAGTAGCCGTTGTCTAGCTCAAAAGGATCGCTTGCCAAATCGTAGAACTCTTTGTCGCCAGTCACCCACTCAACGTAGACTTGGTCGTAAAAGCGTAAACCACTGTAGGTGCCAGGAAGGACTTTGCCTCGATTCCGTTTGGCTTGCCAGTTCTCAATGATGATCGGTTTCCGCCACGTCTTTTCATCATGTGACTTGGGCTCAATTAATAGCGGTACAAAGGATTTGCCATCAACCGTAGCTGGAATGTCAGCTCCAGCCAGCTCAAGAATGGTGGGGCATAAATCAAGATGCGCAAGCAAATGGTTGGCGGTCTGGTTGGGCTTGATTTCTGGTCCCGAGACGAAGAGCGGAACATTGGTGCACATCTGGTAAGGGTCAAGTTTATTGTGAAGTCGGTGTTGTCCCAATTGATAACCATTGTCCGATGTGAAGAACACATACGTGGATTCTGATAAGTCGCATTCTTCAATAACAGATTGCAATTTTCCAACCATGTCGTCAACCGACTTGACCGCACGCGCCCGACTCAAATACTCCGACTCAAGAACTTCAATTTCTTTTGTCGTGTAGGGCGGTGATTGTCGGTGAAGAGGTTTGTCTGACATCTGAGATTCGTCAAACTCAGGCGTCGGTGGGATTCGAAGATCTGGTTGCCAGTGGTCGTACTTTTTCTTGTCTACCATGTTTGTGAAATCACGTCCCACAGGTCGATGAGGAGCAAGTGGCGCCAGATACAGAAAAAAGGGCTGAGAATTCTGGGGGGTGGTGCGCCGACTCGACTTCTTTTCAGAGTTGATTTCGCGAGACCCGTTGTGGTGGTCACGTATTAGGCGCACCGCATCTTCAATCTCTTGGTCCGTACGATAAACGTCGTCACCATTTTGTGAATTGCTACCCTTCGGATCGTCTTTCGTGGTAAAGCGGTAAGTTCCTTGATACCGCCCGCCATTGGACATGTAAAAATCGTCCCAACCAGGTGGCTTTCGAAAGTCAAATCCGTTGTGATGATACTTGCCAATCATCATCGTTCGGTAACCTGCTCGCTTCATCCAGACACCAAGCTCATCTTTGTCGTGACCCTGACGTAGAAACTCTTTGTAGCCTCCTTTGAATCCCAGAGAGAGGTGCGACTCAGGAATATTGACTCTAACCCCAGTTCGATGAGCGTATTGACCACGAAACAATGAAGCTCTTGAAGGACCGCAAAAAGGGGTCGTCGCGTGCAAGTTGGTGAAGGAAATGCTCTTGGCAGCCAGCTTCTTGATGTGCGGATAAAGTTCAAGGAGTTCGGGTTGGAACATCCGATAGTCGGCATCATCAAGGTTGATCAAGATGATGTTTGGGCGAGTCGTATCCAACGACTCCGAGCCATTCGTTGAAGCCGAATACGCTGTAAGGAAGGCTAATGACAAGATGAAAAATTTTCGAAACGCTGTCAGCTGGACGCTCTGAAAGAAAAAACAGGGGGTTCGCATGGCAAGTCTTGTGTAAGCGGGATTTTAAGACTCCGTATTCTACACCTTTGCGGCGACGATTTGATTCGAGCAAATCTATCCGGTCTAATTTTTCGTTGCCAAGTCGCTCCATTCAACGGAACGGGAGCGATCAACCAAAGAATAACGCCATTTGCGATCTTCGATTCCCTTGACCAAATCTTTTAACTGCCGAACGTACATGTTTTGAATCAGCAGCCAACAAGCAATCAGCCATCCGACTCCAACGATGATGATCACGGGCCAAGCTTTTCCAAGAAATCGCTTGTGGTCCGTGTCTTCGGTTCCAAAGGCGCGTTTTTTTGACCAAGCATCAAACTGATGTTCCTCAGTAGCTAAATCGGATCGGTCGGCGGACACGAGAATTGTGGGCAATGCACTGACACCAATCGAAATGGGTGCAACTTCACGATCGAACATCCAAATTAACATGGTCGTTGGAATCATGATCAGGACGAGAATGACACGAATATCCCATCGCAATTTATTAACAGCGCTGTGTTCAATCACCTCGCGCCGGCAAGACCAAGAACCGTCCAGCCGAATGCAGTTGAGATGTAAACGTTTTTCAATCTGTGAAGGCAAATAGCCAATCAACATTTCGCTGATGACATAAATTGCTGCCAGTTCAAATGCGAAAATTGAAATCCAGGAAACGCCAAAGACGAACAAAGTCGAAATGCAGAATACTGCCGCAAATAGCTTTCCGATAGAAAAGCGATTCCAAAAACGCATGTTTGTAGCTGTCGGCGGAGTATGCGACGAAAGAGCTCTGTCTAATTTCGATGTGGAAGTCGCGATGCGATTCTCCTCGAAAGCAAATTTGAAAACGCCAAACCGATTAAGTCATAGAAATCGGCCGAAGAAGCTTCTTTGCCGAGGAACCTTCCTTGCCGAAGAAGCTTCCCTTTAAAGATCCATCGCAAACAGCACGCGTAAGCACGCGGCCGAGCAACAAATATCCTAACAAATAGCCCGTCAATTCAAACGAAAATTTGACGACGTTAAGCTACAGCTTGGCTTACTGGGGAACGGAACTTGGGAAGGTAGAGGTGCGTTCTCTAAAAGTCGTCGGTGGACGTGAAGAGTCCGACGCGGAGGTCCTTGGCGGGGTAGATTTCACGACCATCGACCAACATGCTTCCATCGGCGATGCCTAGAACCAGCTTGCGCTCAATCAATCGCTTGATTTCAAGTTTGTAGGTAACCAATTTAGCAGTTGGAAGGACTTGGCCGAAGAACTTTACTTCCCCAACACCGATCGCCCTGCCCTTGCCCGGATTACCTTTCCATCCAAGGAAAAATCCAACCAATTGCCACAGGGCATCAAGTCCGAGGCAACCTGGCATTACGGGATCACCTCGGAAATGGCAATCAAAGAACCAAAGGTCTGGCGAGATATCGAGTTCGGCAACGACTTCACCCTTGCCGTGGGAGCCACCATCCGCATTGATCAATGGAATGCGGTCCATCATCAGCATGTTAGGAAGGGGCAGCTTGGCATTGCCCGGACCAAACAATTCGCCTTCACCACAACTAATCAGATCTTCGCGGGTGAAAGAGTTTTTGGTCGTCAAAATCGAGTCCAATCAACAATAGAAATTCAGGTGACGAATCACCAGCTCGAATTTGAAACTGGCGATTTACATCCTTGATTAGCTCTGCCAAAGAAACGAAGTGACAAGCCACATTTGTAAAGCACCCGTCGCGGCCATCACGATGCCGATCAGAATCAAATAAGGCATCAAGTCAGCATCAATTTTTGGCAATTTCATCGGTATGTTTCTTGCTATTTTTCAGTCGCAGGATTCTTGAGTTTCGCGAGCTTGCGGTTATTCAAGCAATCCAGAATAGTTACGCATAACCAAGTGGCTGTCGATTTTCTGAACCAAGTCAAACGCGACGCTCACAGCGATCAATAGTCCTGTACCGCCGTAAAAACTGGCAACCATAAAGTCGACGCCGAGAAGTTCAGAGATGATTGTTGGCACAACCGCGATCAAAGCGAGAAAGCCAGCACCAACGTAGGTAATTCGCTCGATTACTTTCTCAAGATAATCTTCGGTTCGTCGTCCAGGTCGATAGCCAGGAATGAACGTTCCGTTGTCTTTGAGGTTGTCTGAAATCTCTTTTGGATTGAATGTGATCGCAGTCCAGAAGTAACAGAAGAAGTAAATCATTCCGATGTAAACGAGGTTGTAAACCATCGAAGTCGGATCACCTAAAACCGAACCGACTCCGCCCATCATTCGACTAAACCAAGACTCGCCATTGGCAGCCATCTTGAATAGGAACGGCGGGATCATCAGCAAACTTTGAGCGAAGATGATTGGCATCACACCCGCTTGGTTGACTCGAAGCGGCATATACTGACGGGTACCGCCGTAAACGCGTCGACCCCGAACGTGTTTCGCACTCTGCGTGGGAATCCTTCGTTGCCCTAGCGTGATAAATACCACGCCGACCACCACTCCGATAAACATTATTATCAGCATCAGGATTTTCTCTAATCCAATCCCGGAAGCAAAACCATTAAGCTCAAACGTCGCGTTAGACAAAAGGTTCATCAAAGCACCCGGCATCATCGCAACAATGCCCGCCATGATCAGCAAGCTGATTCCGTTGCCAATTCCGTATTCATCGATCTGCTCACCGAGCCACATCAGAAATACACTACCGCAGGTCATGATCAAAATCGCGACCATCTGCCACATAAACGTGAGCTTACCGGTAGCCGCGACCTCAAACGCTTCGGCCGTCATGTTTTGCGAACCGACATCAATAACCCCCGGTGGTTCTCTCATGATTACAAACCAGAGGTATCCTGCACTTTGGATCAAACACAAGACGACGGTTAGGTATCGAGTGTACTCGTTGATTTTTTTGCGACCCGCTTCGCCTTCCTTCTTGAGTTCTTCAAGAGGTTTGTAAACGGTGCCCATCAGCTGAAGAATAATCGACGCCGAAATGTAAGGCATGATTCCCAGGCCGAAGATAGTGGCCTGGTTGAGTTGGCTTCCGCTGAAAACAGAAACCTTCTGCAGGAACTTCGCCAAGTCGCCACTCATGTTTTCAGCAAAGCTGGAGATAGCTTCCTGATCGACCATGGGCAACGGGATCTGCCAGCCGATCCGGTAGATCGCAAGCAGAAACAGGGTCAGAAAAATCTTCCGGCGGAGTTCCGGAATCGTAAAGATGATGCGGAGCTTCTCAAGCATGGCTAAGTGTTCCTGACGATCCTTCTACAGTTTTGCTCGGCGTGTCAAAACCTGAAAGCGGTGCCTCAATCGGCCTAGCTTTTTGGGGTGGCCGATTTCATCTTATTTTTGACGACTGGTTTTTTCGCGGCAAGCTCAACACAAGTACCACCAGCTTTTTCGATCTTCTCACGGGCAGACTTGCTAAAGCGATTGGCGGTTACAGTCAGCTTCTTGCTGATCTCGCCTTTGCCCAACACCTTCAACACATCGTAACGGTAAGTCGCCAGCCCTTTTTCGCGAAGTGTATCTGAAGAGACCTCGTCTCCCGCAGAAAAGTTCGCTTCTAATTCAGAAACATTGACTTCGCCGACTTTGACTGCAAATTTGTTGTTAAAACCACGCTTGGCAATTCGTCGAATCATTGGCATCGCACCACCTTGAAAGGTTGGGTGCTGCGAATGACCCGCACGTGAGCGTTGGCCTTTGTGACCGCGACCAGAAGTCTTTCCCAGACCCGATCCGGTACCACGACCAATTCGCTTACGCTTTTTGAATTTCTGAATGCCTTCGTGAACGTCGTTAATAATCACAGCTGGACTCCTCGCAGACGCTCAACGTCGTCCTTTGTTCGTACTTCTTGAAGAGCTGAGATGGTGGCCTTAACCAGTGTGACTGGATTGTTGCTGCCAAAACTCTTCGTCAAAATGTTTTTTACGCCAGCGGCTTCGCAAACAGCACGAACCGCAGAGCCAGCGATGATTCCGGTACCAGGACCAGCCGGGAGCAAAACCACGCGGGCGGCTCCAAACTGTCCGTCAATTCGATGTGGGATCGAACCATCAACCATGTTGACGTCGACCATCGTTCGCGAGGCTTGCTTGTTTGCTTTTTCAACGCTTGGCTGAACTTCATTCGCCTTGCCGTAGCCCCAGCCAACTTTGCCTTTGCCGTCGCCACAGACAACCATCGCAGCAAAGCTGAAGCGACGACCACCTTTGACCACGGCGGCACAGCGCTTGATCTTGACGGTGCGTTCGATCAACCCGGAATTTTGTTTTTCCTGGTCTTTACGATTATCTTTTCTGCCTTTAGCCACTTTTTACCTCGGTGTTAACGAACGAATCAATTCGTGGGTCGTTGAATTCGTTTTCTCTTCTGATTTGTTTTCTATTGTTCAGATTTGATACTTCGAATTTGAAATTTCAGATCTAGTTTTAAAACTTCAATCCGCCTTCGCGGGCTGCGTTGGCAAGTTCTGCAACGCGACCGTGGAACTTATAAGGTCCACGATCAAAGCAAGCCTCAGTGACACCTGCGGCTTTGGCTCGTTCGGCGATTGCCGCACCAACAATTTTGGCCGCATCACAGTTTCCGCCATAGCTAATTTTATCAGCCAAGTTCTTGTCTCGCGTGCTGGCGGAAGCGAGCGTCTTGCCAGCTTCATCGTCGATCAACTGGCAATACAAGTGCTTGTTGCTTCGATTAACGCTTAAACGAGGACAGGTAGCATCGCCACGCAATTTCTTGCGGACACGATTGGTGCGACGCCAACGCTGCTTGTT
>CAYMFZ010000206.1:0-8972 GCA_964389585.1 uncultured Pirellulaceae bacterium
GAGTAAGAGCAAGAGTAAGAGTAAGAGTAAGAGTAAGTAAGAGTTGGAGTGGGGTTTCTGCCGAACGTAGGTGTAGTTATTTGCTATTTTCGAAAGGTAAACTCGATGTTGTTTGTTATTGGCTTCGTTTCATCAAGTTTTTGAGTGCCAACGGCACGGCAAGTGATAGCCATGGACGCAAGTCCATGGTTGGTTGGATCTAGTAGATCGAGAGTCCCAGCGAGACGACAGGCAGGTTTGCCGGACTCTTGCCAGTCTCTTCTGGGGCTTGGAATTAAGACAGAACCACGGACTCAAGTCCGTGGCTATCTCTGGTTCCCTGGCGTACTAAACTTTATAGGGTGTCTCGGCATTCCGCATTCTGGGAGTTGGACGTCTGGCATTCTCTTCGTACATCGAAATTGAGAAAGGCCCGGCCGCTCACGCGTCACGGCTCATTGAGGAGCAATGACACTATTTTCCTGAGCCGTTGGCCGTCAGGCCTCGGGCATTTCCGTGAGCAGTTTGAGAATAGCCCGGCCGCTTACGCGTCACGGCTCAATTCAGGCGGCGCGAGGTTCTTGCCTACTCCGCATCGGGCGATCTCAGGGGCTGAAACTATCATCCACTAACCGGGTGACTTTCGTTTGCGGTTGTCTTTTCCGGAGGCAATTTTGCCAATCGAACAGGATCGCCAAAGAAGAAGTTCATGCAGTAGTACAAACCACGTTCGAACTGTTCAGGCTGCCGATAAAACTCAATGTGCGAACCAATCTCGGCGTTGTTCCAATGGCCAAATCTTGGGCCCTTCAAGATGTTATGAAGCAGCCTTGGGTCAACCGTAAATCTTACTGATGGATTTAGCTTGTTCGCTTCGTCACTGTTAACAATTTTCCAGCCCTCCGCTCCGCGACCGATCGCTTTTTCGTCGAGCGAAATGATAACTGATTTTTCGTCGCAAAGCTGGATAATCACTTTGGTTTTCGTCGAGAAAGCAATCGACTCACGAATTTGATTCATCCGTTGAAAAGCACTTGGGATCAGCGATTCAAAGGCACTTAGGTCAGGCATTGAATCGGATTCGAATGTGTACTTTTTCGAAGCCAAAATGTCCGCGATGTACTTCGCCTTTTCCTCGCGATTTATTGGCTGATATTGGACCGAAGGGCTCTCGGTTTTGAGGTCGAAATGTTCGCTCGTGTTGAGCATAACACCTTTGTATGCGCCGCTCGTGTCCAATTTTGTAAATGCATCCTCGATCTCAGGAACGCCACGCAATTTGTTTAATTTCGACAACGATCCACCTAACGTGTAGGTGCCCGCAAATGGCATGAAGAATCGAGGTTTAAACAAGTCAAGAAACTGCTTTCCTTGTTTGATGAATTGGTGTTGTTTGCTGGCCGCCGCCGATGTTTTCTCAGCGCTATTCAAATTTGCGATACACTGCGGAAAAGGACCTGCTCCCGCGTAGCCAACCAACATGAAGTCAACGGTTCCGTATTGCTCGCGGATCGGTTTTTCGCAAACGCTTGCCAAACCATAAGGGCAATCGTTGACATTCAAAACTGAGAAATTGCCGTCGTCGATAACGCTCAACGAATCAATTTGAGTCGAGCCAAACTTTGCTTCTATTTTGCCGCACCCGAAATGTTTCATGCACAATTCTGGATTGCAATTGTCCGCAGCAAAAATATTGATGTGAACATTATCCTTGTGGTGCGTCCGCTGATTGTTGGGTAACTCCCTGACGGAAAACCCAAGCGACTCAATGTTCCGCTTTAGAAACTTAATGTCGTAGTTGTGAATCAGAACCGGAATGTCTTTGTTCAGCTGCGAAAGCGTTGCGCGACTGAAATGATCCGGGTGGATGTGGGATATGTAAATGAAGTCAATGTCGTCAAACGTTTTCGGATCGAAATCATAGGGTGGATAGTGGAACCAAGACCCATAGTATTCACCATCAACAAGCCACGGGTCAGTCAAGATTTTCACGTCATCGGACTCGATGATCGTGGTTGCTGATTTGAGAAAGTGAATTTTCATGATTTGAATCCGAGTAATCTTTAACGCAGTTCCATTTGCATTCGGCTGCCTATCGAATCTTCTTCAGGATGACCGTTGGCTGGCGGCTGATGGTGTTACTTTGCATTTCATAATCGCCCTTATGGTCATCCATAAATTCTCGAAGCGCCTGTCCCTCCCCTTTCCAAGTGTCGGTGAGGGCTTCGTCGAGAATGATCAACCCGCCGATACTCAGCCGTCGATCGGAAAACTGTAGCGCCTTTTTGCAAGGGTCATAGAGGTCGAAATCAATATACGCGATGCTGGCCATTGAGTGTTGGTTGACCTCGTCGAACTGGTCGATGGTGTCCATCGCATTTCCGACAACAAGATGCACCCAATTTTGCATTTCATGCAGTCGGATGAACTTTTCCAAGACCTCTTGATTGCCTTGATAGCGGTTTTGAAAAGTCTCTTTTGTGCCCGGGCCATCTTCCTTGGAAAAAGTTTGCAACCCTTCAAAGCTGTCAAACCCATAAACCTGCTTGATCGAATTGGGCTGAAACAATGTAAGCAGTTTGGCCATGTACAGCAGGTTGCTTCCTTTCCAGCATCCAAATTCAAAAATGTCGCCAGGGACTTCGATGGTTTGCTTGAAGGCTTCATAAATCGCAAGTACACGTCCGATCGTCTGGGTACCAGAGAACAGACCAAAGTGATCTGCTATTTCAAAGAGGTTGTCGAATTTCAATTCGTCCGCCAACTCACGTCGCGCATCAAGATACCGCTTGTCGATCGTAGAAAATTTGTCGGCCGCTGGTTGAGGGATCGTAGATGTTGGATTCATGGGTCGGTCGTTGATTCAAACAGGAAATAATCAATGACCAACAATATAGAAGTTTGGCGAAGAATCTGGCAGACGAATTTCGATTCAATTTTCGAGGCAATGCAATAGCATATGAATCCATCCAATCCCGAGTTGCGCAAAGAAAAAGGCGACCCAATTGGGTCACCTTTCTGTGCCAGTCCATTGGCAATCTTATGAATTGGCTAACTGCTTAACACTCGATGGTTTACACTCGACGGCGACGAAGAGCAAAGACAACACCGAGCGTAGTGAGGTAGATCATGCTCGAAGGTTCAGGAACTGCACTCAGATTGCGAATCTGCCAAGCCGTGATTTGAGCCGAGTTGTGATTTGCGCCTGCTCGTACCAGAAGATTTGGATCGTTTCCATCGCCTGTAAAAGTTCCGATCGCGAATTGACCAAAAGGAGCGGCAACGTCTTGGTTCGGGTCGCCAGCAAGTTCGACTTCGGATCCATTGCCTGTTCCATCGTTGGATCCATAAAAAACAGTTCGGTCATTACTGTTCGACCGTTGGTCAGTAAAGAAAACTTGGATCTCGTAGTTGTCACCAGTGTTAAACGTTCCAAGATCAATTTCACCAACTCCAGGATTGGCGTTGTTGAAATTGAATGAGACTTGATTCAACAAGCGATTAAATTCGGAGTCACCTGTATCCCCACCACCAAGAAACGAAGTCACACCAAATTGGAAAGGGTTGACAGTTTGAAACTCAACTCCATTCGCCGTGACGGAAGTACCGCCCGGCGGGCCGGCGTTGAATGCGGAAACCAATACCCCATTCTGACTGATGTTGGTCACGTCGGTTGTGTCTTGTGCTGTTGTCCAGGTTATGAAATCACCCTTGGCCAATTCAGCGTAGGAGGTCATGACAATGAGGGCAGAAAATGTAAGCGCAGTAGTTCGCAAGAAGGAAATGGTTTTCATCGGTCACAATTCAATAGGTGAGGTTGCATCTTTTGCATTACCCCTACTACGAGCATCTTCCAAGCCTGTGACCAACAAAGAGCATATTAAGTTTCCTATTTTGACAAGCGATAAGGTTATGTCGAAAAAAGCCGTCTCTTTGACGAATGAATTTTTTCTTCGGAATTACTGTCACAGTCGAGCCTGGCTAGTGAGTTGTTACATTTTAGGTTCAGCCGCAGTGCGTTAGCACCCGGTTCAGTCGCGTAAACCGGACGCTAACGCGTGGCGGCTGATTTTCAACACCCTAAACTTTAGGACTAACAAACCGCTAGTTCGAATGAACTCAATTAAGTCGCTTCGAAAACAATACCCGGAAATTCGTTCTCGAATTGGTTTCGAATCGAATCAATCGACTTTGTGCGAATCTGAATCCTTTCAAGATTCGGAAGCTTCTTTAACCATTCAATTACTTTTGAATTCTCGAAATTGAAAGCATAGAGTTCGACTGTGCGAAGCGAATTGAGAATCGGATAATCGAAATTCGTTTTGTCTAGCCGGATCATCCGGATGCTCATCCTCTCTAGGTTCTGAAAACCTTTTAGGCAGGCAAAATCTTGGTTTCCAAAAAGCTGAAATTCTATATGCCGGATCCGATCGCAAGGAAAATGCTTTTGCAATTCAAGTCCCCAATTTCCGGGAGCCCAAGCGTAAACCGTGTCGACTTGAGATAGCTTTGCCAACTCGCGGCCAAACTCTTTCGCGGTCATAGCGTCTTTGCTGAAAAGCAAAGGTCTTCTTCCAAAACTTCCAAAATCAACCGAAGTAGCCCGTGAGCCAATTGGTAATTGCCCTACGCGAAAGAATCGGTTGTTGTCCAACAGTCGCGATAGCCAAAGGGGCGAATGGTCTTTTCGTTGCACACTAAATCCGTAAACCGAATCGCGCATCAGCTCAATCGCTTGTTGTTGTCGGCGCGTTTCATCAGTTACAGACTTATGACTCGCCAGCAGGGCACAAATGACAACAACCAAAAAAGCGATATCAATTAGCTTGAATTGAAAGCTCGAGTTTCGTCTCCGTCTGCGAAACTCAAGCAGAAAAGCCAAACACGCCAAGCCGACCAACAGGAGGCCTGCATTGAGTCCAAGCGAAAGCCAATGGATTTTGGTCGGGGAACTAGAAAAGCTTGGCGCGAGTCCTGATTGCGACCAGTTGTCAAGTAACGACCAATGATTGTCACTGTTCCATGCAGGTCGCGCAAAGCAAAGGTCTTTGGAGTCCGCCACCCGATCGACGCGATGATGGATGATAGACGAACTGCCTACCTCGTTTGCTTCAACAAACCTGGAAAGATGAACCCACGGCCAGCCATGTTCGAACGTCTGTCCAGCCACGCCGTTCGATTCAATCCAACGACCGTTGCCAGGAATCGCAACCACCGCCCAAGTAGCGAACACGATCAGCAACAGAAAGATCGTACTCTTGTGCAGTTTGAAGTTTCTATCTGATTGCAAAAGACCCAAATTGATTTCCAAAAAATCCGTCGTCAAACGTAATTCAAAATAGCGCAATTCAAAATTCTTAACGCAATGTTATGGTTTTTCTTTCTCAAGTCGATGCACTCTCACGTAATCAATAAGAACTCTTGCATCTGTTTTCTCCGAGGCAAAAGTCTTTGGCGTCCCGTCATCGTTTTTTAGCCTCGCCTGACCCCAAGGGCCAAGATTGTCGGCTTCCCAAGTCAACAAAATTCCGTTGCGAGCGAGTTTCGTAATCCAACCCGGTTTTTCAGCTTCGGTAAATGTCCAAATGAGTTTGTCGTCAAGATAAAAAGCGTATCTTTCGGTGCTGTAATAAAGCCCAATCTTGTGATGTCTTCCATCGTTGAGTTCGACTTCGTATTTCTTAAGCGTATTTTCGCAGGTGAACATTTTGTCATCTGGCCGAATGCCTTTATCGGGATTGTCATTTCCCGGTTGTGATTTGTAGATCGCGATGTTGAATCCAGAACTGCTTACATCAGGAACGTACTCAAATATATCGACTTCCGAGCCCGTATCAGCATCTCCGTTGTAGTAACCATAAACGCGCGGGTTTCCTTCTTCGTCTTTCATCCAGTCGGCGTTTGGCGACAGCAGCCAAAACGCCCACCAAGCTCGAAACGCTGGCGTGGCTTTGTCAAAACAAACAGAAGTCTCGACGTAAAGCGGGCCCTTGGTTGGATCAAGCAAAAAGTCATCGTCATTGGGGAAATCTCGATCCCAGCCAGGACTCATGTCGTCGTAAGATCGAATCTGACTCATCTCGGCACGATCGTTTACGGTCACGGCTTCCATAACGAGTTGTCCGTTTTTTCGGAACGCATGATCTTTGGTGAGATAAGCCGTTTTGTTCCGCTGCGGTTCTTTTGGCAAATAGAAATGCCACTTCTTTTCATCCAGCTTTCCATCGCCATCAAATTCGTCTGCCCATTCCACGGCCCATTTTCCTTTCAACCATTCGTCAGATTTTTCGATGGCTTCTGCGTCGCGATCAACGAATGGAGGAACGGCATCAATGACATCTTGGGAGCCTTGGTTCGTCGTTTGAGTTTGTGCCAGAACAGTAAACGGCGCTGTAATGAACAAAAGTAAAGCGAAGTATGATTGTCGATGTCGAAGCATTCTTAGACCAATAGCTGTGAAATTCTTGCGAGGGTTGTTCGTGGTTCGTCAGAGCTGAAGTGCAAAATTGTGAGCCGCGACGCATAAGCGACCGAGTGCGTAGACCCGGGGGCGCTCCGTTGTTTCGGCTGGTCATCGAGACTCAAGTCCCGTCGGCTCTCATTGCGAGCTGGTCAAATCAGCTTTGACCGTCCACTAGTATCCTAGCAGATCTGTTCGTGTTGTAGTTTGGCACGCTGAGAACTCGGAGAGCTGAGCGACATTGTCGCTCGATTTTCCAAATCGAAAGCGGGTTTAAGGCAACGGTAAAAAGCAATCGTTTAGAACCAACCGAAAACTGAAGGTTGCTGAATAACCAATAAAGCAAGTGCCATTGATCCCTCATCAAGGACAAACAAAACCCAAGTTTGAACTTAAGAACGTGAGCATTCGACGTGGTAGAATGGGGCCATGGCAAGCGCTGATAAACAGTTTCGAATGGTATGGTTTCGCAAGATTGCGATCGTCCTGCTTGGAATGTTGTTTGTCAAAGTGTTGCTGTCGATTCTCTATCAATACCAATGGTATTTTCCGGCTGACTTTGAGCAAGCGGCGTTCTTGCTAGATCGCAAGAAGATGTTTGTCGGGGCATATCGATTCGCGTTTTACGTTCATATCATCGCAAGTCCAGTTGCCGTCGTGGTCGGACTGGGGCTGATGATCAGCGGAGGTCGATCGCGTTTCCAAAAGGCGCATCGTTGGGCGGGACGACTAGTGGTTTTGATTGCTGTTTTCTTCGTTGCGCCTAGCGGCGTGGTCATGTCGACGCAAGCTTTCTCAGGTCCGATTGCCGGTCTAGGTTTTGCCTCGTTGGCGGTGGCAACGGCAGGTACGGCAGCGGCGGCGTACTGCTTTGCACGGCGACGCAAATTCATGCAGCATCAAAAGTGGGCAACGCGATGTTTTATTTTGTTGTGTTCGCCATTCTTGCTGCGGCTGATGACAGGCGCTGCTTTTGTGACGGATGTTGAGTCGGTTTTGACCTATCGATTGAGTGCGTGGTTAAGTTGGCTGGCTCCGTGGGCGGTTTATGAAATTTGGCTTTGGAAAACGAATTGCAATAATTGTACGAAGGATCGTTTTGCTAAGATTCTATCCCAAAAGTTATGAGTCGTTGGCGCTAGCCTCGGGCCAACTTAACGAGTGGTTTGTTTTGCTGGTCGTCCTGGCCCGAGGCTAACGCCTTCGGCTCACTGTCGAATAAGCTCGTGGTTTTGGGATAGGATCTAAATTAAGTCCAACTCCATTGAACAGGGTAAACCATGAACAATCGGAACTTGAAACGAGTCAAACGCAGCCGATCTGCCAACCGAGGATTCACTTTGGTGGAGTTGTTGGTTTTGATCGCGATCATCGGGATTCTGATCGGCATGATGTTGCCCGCGGTTCGTCGTGTCAGGGAGCCTGCCCGACGGATTACTTGCCAGAACAATGTGCGGCAAATCGCTTTGGCGACGCTGAATTTTGAATCAGCCCATTTGCGACTTCCGGCGGCGATGGGAGACAGCGATTTCGTGGCGCTCTCAGATGCCGATCATGTGAACCGCTTGAGCGGTTTCATTGCACTACTTCCATTCATGGAAGGGAACGATGTCTACGATCAAATTACCAAACCACTCACGATCGGCGGGGTCAAGTATCTTGCGATGGGCCCCGAGCCATGGACGGAAGAGTACGAGCCATGGAGTTCACAACGGGCGGCGCTTCGATGTGCCACTGCGGACTACAAGAAAACTAATTTGGGGCAAACGAATTTTGCTTTTTGTATTGGTGATCTGGCGCGTGATGTTCATCAGCCCAAAAGCCTGCGTGGAATGTTTGGCGGTCAACTTAGTGGAAAGCTCGCCGATATCACGGACGGGACAAGTTGTACGATCATGTTTACCGAGATCGGAACCGCGTCCGATCATTTGCTCATCGCAAACTACGCTACGGATCAGCCGATCTCCGTGCTTGAGAATCCAAGCGAACTCTTCGATACGGTTGATTCACAAAATGGAGATTCTTACAACCCAAACGTTTCGCTGGGTTGGCCACGACGAGGAGGTTGTTGGGCTGATGGCGGCGCCGGACCTGCGCTCGTTAACACCATCTTGAAACCCCAAAGCCCTAGTTGCCTGATTGACGCAACCGTTGATGATCGCCAAACGGTCAACGGAATCTTTTCAGCCGGTGGGCGTCATCGAGACGGGATCAACGTGGCGTTTGCGGATGGTTCATCAAGATTCATTTCGGATTCGATCGACATCGGCGATCCGACCAAGCCGACTTTGAAAGATGACGATTTGGTCGATGGAAGTTCAAGCCCTTACGGAGTTTGGGGAGCGCTTGGTGTGATCAATGATGGCAAAGTGCTGGGCGACGACGACTTTTGATTTGTGTGCCGTTGGCGCGAGCCTTGGGCCAGACAACCAGCAAAACAAGCCACTCGTTATCCTGGTCCGAAGCTTAGTTTGGAAATAGGCTTTTCGTAGCACGATTGATAACGTTTTCTGAGACATCAATAGAACGAAAA
>CAYMFZ010000207.1:0-803 GCA_964389585.1 uncultured Pirellulaceae bacterium
TCAACTCTAAATCAGTTATCAGAATACTGTGATGAATTCTTGATTCACGCTGCCGACGTCGAAGGGCTTTGTGAAGGTATTGACGAAGACCTGGTCAAGCTGATGGGCGAATGGGGGAAAATCCCAATGACCTACGCCGGCGGCGTTGCCTCGTTGGCGGATGCCGAACTAGTCGCAACACTGAGTGCAGGTAAAGTCGATTTAACTGTCGGTAGCGCCTTGGATATTTTCGGAGGATCCGGATTGAAATACGACGAAATCGTACGTTGGAGCCGAAAGAATAATGTTTGACTTGGAATCTCAATGGAGTTCGTTTTCAATTAACGAATCAAACTTCGTTCGTCTTGCATAAAGAAGCCGATTCATTGGCGTGATCGCTCTTGGGATTTCCGCCCATCGCACTTGATAACCCGCAGCCTCCAACCGATAAGTTCGGTCGATATCGAATGCAGCTTCCAACCCGAATTCTGTTTGAAGCGCCAATGGTGCCTCACATTTCCCGCGTGGATAACAACACGGCAAAATAGCAATCGTTCCACCGGTCGCAATTGCCATCTCAATGCACAAATCTGAAAGAACGCCACAAGCGTGTGCGCTCACGATCGCACAACCAGGACTTGCCCACTCGGCATCTAGTTCAATTTTTGAATTCTGACTCTCTATTTTCGAAAGCACCCACGGGGCTACTTGATTGGCGATCTCGAGCAGCCTAATTCGATTTTGATTCTCAGCTTTGTCGACCAAAGTCACTCTTTCGACTTTTCGTTCGAACATGGCAAACAGAATTCCAAGCAAACCATGGC
>CAYMFZ010000207.1:813-8910 GCA_964389585.1 uncultured Pirellulaceae bacterium
CGACTTGGTCGACTTACGAATTCGTGCGAACAACTCAAACGTCTCAAGGACTTCTTTGATTGAAAGTACTCCAGTCGCAGAGATTTCACGAAGAAACTTGTCTTGCAGACTGTCAGATTGAAAAAACTTTTCTGTGATACCGGAATAGAACGAATTCGATGAACTCAACCACTTGTTTTCCTCAAGATCATTCAGTTGCGGGAAAAATTTGAATCGACTGCTTGAAGGCTGATTCATCTTAAACCGCCTCAACGGAGATTCGCTTGATGAGCATCTCGATAAGCTCCAAACGCTGAGCCGCAATTGGCTTCAATTTTGAGAACTGAGACCAATAGGCCAGTTCGTCCGTCAACTGAAACGCAAGATTTGAATCGTTTCGCTTGATCAAGAGGGGCCCAAACAAAATGGCGGCTTCAAAATCGACTCCTTGATAAGCGGGATCTTCAAACCGCTGCTTGTTATCTTGCGGCTGAAAAACAAACTTCTCGAAAGAAAGCACGATAAACTCCCGCTGCTTACCAACAATCGTTTCGCTCAAAATTCGGAAACCACATCGAAGCGCCCAGCTACGAATCATTTCTGGTCGGTTATTAGGCTGAATCACAACATAGCCCGGTACGCGATCGGAGTGCGAATCCAAAATCTTTACGATTGCCTGCCCTCCAAGGCCACAAATACTCAGACTATCGACCTCGCCGACTCGCAGTGGCGACAGCCCATTCCCAAACCTGACTTCCGCCTCAGCAGGCTGTCGGTTCAAGTAAGTTTCAAGAGCATCAACGGAATTTTGAAACGGTTGTTGGTTATTTTCAATTGCGATTCCATATTCGATTTGCCGCTTAGACAACAACGACTGAATAAGCTTGGCGTGATCCGATCCGATATCAGCATGCCGAGACGATTGAATCAACGAGGCGACTTGAGTTAACCTTTCATCGAGTTTCGTTGGTTTGGGGTATCTAAAAATGATCCAATCCCTCGGACAAAATCGTTTGCGAAAAACTGACGCTTTGGTCCAAATAATTTTTCGGATGTCCGTAGTGGACGAGGCTACGAGCCCCAGCATTTTCTCGCACTTCAGGACTCGAAGCCTCGCCCACTACCATAAGCTCACATTGGAACAAAAAACTAGTTGGATTAGAGGTAGGTACTACCAATCCAAAGTACCCTCGCTACTCCCAAACGAATCAACTTCCAATCCAGACTTTTGAAGCATCGTCAAAAACAAGTTACACAATGGTTTGTTGTTGTCTTTGTCGAAAGCAACATGCTGCCCATGATTAAACTTGCCGCCGGCTACGAAGATCGGCAGGTTTCGCCAATCATGCGAGTTCGCGTTCCCAAGGTTGCTTCCAAACGTCACCATTGTGTTGTCTAACAAGGTTCCGCTTCCTTCTTTTTTCGCCTTCAAGTTACCAACCAAGTTTCCAAAGGATTTCAACAGTCCAGTTTCGACCTTTTTCAACTGCTGAATTTTTTCTTCGTCTTGACCATGATGTGAGAGATTGTGATGGTCAATTGTCACGCCAGGAATCTCTGGTACGTCGTTTCGCCCTTGAACCAGAACCGTAATCATTCGCGACGAATCAGTTTGTACGATGAGCGGAATCAAGTCCATGATCAAGTTCGTACGACCAATCAGATCGTTCTCTTTTTCAATGTCTTTTGGTTGTTCGGCATCTACTTTTGGCTTTGGTTTTTCCAACCACGCATTGGCTTCTCCAAAGTGATTTTCGGCGGAACGAAGGCTTTCAAAGTATTCATCCAAACGCTCTCGATCGGCTGAGCTGACCTTCTTTTGCAAAGCCCGTGTCTGGGAACTAAGCGAATCAAGAATGCTTCGACCATCCTCAAGCATCCGCTTTTGTCGCTCGATCTCGTAGGGCTTGCCTTCCAAGAACATTTTTTCGAACAGAATAGATGGCCGGTGTTCCGCGGGAATCATCACGCCGCTGCGAGTGTATGACTGGCTGTTAGTTCCTGCAGTACTTAACACCATCGTTGGGAACCGTGTCGTATACCCCAGTTTTTCGCGAACAAACTGGTCAATTGAAATCGTATTGCGAAACCCACCAAGGCCTGGATTCCGCGCCGCCGTGAGCCAAGTCATCTGCGACGAATGCCCATCAGCGCCGGCTTGGTCGGGATGCGACAAGCCAGAAAACAAAGTGAAATCGTCACGATGATCTTTCAATAGTTCGAGATAGGGGGTCGAGGTATAGTTGGATCCGACTTCGTTGGGAAACAACGAAGGTCCATGCAATCCCAGCGACGTACAAATCATCACCATCCGTTTAGGCGAATCAGACTGCTCACGCGCGAACGCGATGGGCGTCATCGACTCAAGAGCCGGTAGTGCAAGTGCCACGCCTGCAGCACGAATAAATGTTCGGCGATTAAGCTTCATCCAATCTCTTCCTCTATGTTCTCGCTGACTGACTACCCTAAGGCTTCGACTCGCAGCTACTTGTGCAAGAAAAGCTTTGACTGAATCACTTCATAGATCATTGTTCGCACTCCAAAATCGGACTTTCGGCAACGATCAACGATTCGCTCAACTTCTTCTCGATCTGAAAACTGAATTTCGGCGCCTGTAGAGTAGACAATCAATTGCGTAATCAAATTTCGCGCAACTTTCTCTCGTTCTGAAACCAGTAACTTTTTGTATTCATCAATGGTTTCGAAAGTCTCTCCCGTCGGCAAACGCCCACTCGAATCGACTGGCAAACCATGCTTGTATTCCCAAACGTTTCGACCATGAAGCTTGACGCCTTCAACCCGATCACCATTTTCTTTTGATCGAAATCGTTTTCGAAAGCCACCAATAACATCGAAACACTCAAGGGCAAAACCAGGCGGGTCAATCAGTTTATGGCAGGCTGAACACGAATCGACGCTTCGATGTTTCTCTAGCATCTCACGGATGGTCGATGTCCCACGTGTGTCTGGCTCAATCGAACCGACGGTTGGTGGCGGCGGACTAGGCGGCGTCCCAAGCAAATGAGTCAACACCCAACTTCCGCGCATAACTGGCGAAGTCGTTGTTCCGTTTGCCGTTACCTTCAAAATACTCGCCTGCGTCAGGATTCCGCCGCGCGGACTATCGGGTTCGAGTTTTACTTTACGAAAGCGTTGCCCTTTCACACCATCAATACCATAGTGCTCAGCCATTCGACGATTGAGAAAGGCAAAATCAGAGTCGATCAAATTTACCACACTCATGTCTTTTTCAATCAAATAGGAAATGAACAACTCCGTCTCGTCAACCATCGAACGCTTTAACAAATCGTCAAATTCAGGATAGAGACGCATGTCTGGCGACGTCGCATCGATCTCACTCAGCCGTAACCACTGACTAACAAAATCGCTTACGAATCGCTCTGACTTTTCATCAGCCAACATCCGATTGATTTGTTTTTTCAAACCAACTTTCGTAGTGAGTTCTTTCTTTCGAGCCGCGAGAAACAATTCATCGTCAGGCATACTCTTCCAGAGAAAATACGAAAGTCGTGACGCCAGCGCGAAATCGTCAAGCTTGCCGGGGGCTGGTGACATGAATAAAAAGTTCGGAGAAGCCAAAACGGCGCGACAAGAGACTCGAATCGCTTCTTCAAACGTTCGACCTTGCTCAAGAGCATTCAACCCCAACTGAACAAACGGAGTGCCTTCGCCGCGTTCCAGTTTTCTACGAAAGGCGCGAGGCGCAAGCCAAGCCACGATCGCCTCAAGTTGTTCTTGAGGCGCGTCCGTTTGCACGGGCTCAAACTTCAAATTAACTTGTCGACGTTGATTCCATTTCGTTTTCTTCAGCTCCTTCAACTCCACATTCTTGAGCAAATTCGTTGTCGAAAATGGCGGCCACTCATCAATCATGGGCCCTTCTAACTCGACCCACTTAATCGCGATGCCAGCGCCTTCATATTTATCAACCCCCCGATTCCAAATCGTTTTTCCGTCTGGCTCAACGTTCAAGTCTTCTGCACCGGGAAAAAGATACTGACCTTTGGTGAGAAAGGTTTCAACCTCAACGGCTTGAGGTTCTCCGTCTGGCTCCAAATCAAAAAAGCCAATCGTCTCCGTAAAACCACGATTGTAATTTCCCGTATTCAGCGTAAGGATCACCGGCGAATCCGTTTGATAAGCATAAGCCTCTGCCCGCAGCTTATACCAACCAGAATCTCGCAGATGATGGTCAAGCTTGAACAGATAGGATGCGTTATTGAACATTATGACGGCATCATCGAGTTCTCCGACAATCACTCGTTCATTTTTCTCATTCGGATCATCGATATGCTCACGTACAAACTTGTTGTCGAGATACTCGAATCTGCGCTTTTTTGATTCCGGTTTTTGTTGAAGCTGAATCGCCGCATCAAGTGCTGCCTCAGCCGCCGTCAAATAACTCTGCGCGTGAATTGGTGAAAAACCCTGAACACTAAAAACAGTATCAAAAGAGTTTGAACTATTCTCCGCGGGAATCAGTTCGGCCAGAGGCGCGTTGATGTAGAGAAGATCATTAAGAGTGTGCTCGTACTCGGTTCGAGTCAATCGCCGAAGAATGACACGCCCGTTTTCTTCTTGAGACTGATCGTTGTAAGACTTCAAAGCGTCGCCAATGGCCCCAATCGCTTCGTCGACCAATTTTCTTTCGGGTCGAGCCTCCGATTCCGGCGGCATTTCACCTTTGGAAACTCTGTCGTAAATTCGTTCCCATTTTCGAAAGGTCGCAGCGTCGCTCAAATCACTACCGAGCGATTTAAAATTCAATCCATTCTCTTCTGATCCATCGTGACAATCGATGCAACTTTCGTTGACGAGTGGTTTCACCGCAGGTCGGAACTTGGAAACAGTTCGAGCTTCCTGGGAAAAAGACTGGCTTGAACAAATCCATACGACGCCGAGAAAAACAACTCCCAGGAATGGAAAGCTTCTACGATTTGCCTTGGATAAAACTTCTCTGAGCATCGACATCGCCAACGTAACTTCATGAACGAATTGAGGCTCGATTATACCACGCGTGATAGAAATTTTTCGCCAACGATATCACGAGAAAAGTGCATTCGTGACAAGTAGCTCTTTTTATTCAAAGCGTCTAAACTTTAGGTAGCAACCTAACTCGGCCAGGATTTACATGTGGAAAACTCGCTTTTCAGGCGCCGACTTTATGCTTGCGCGGGCGTGACCCTCGTCGGTGTCGCCGCCATCGGAGCGATGCTTCCCGGCATCCCAACGGTCGGACCATTATTGCTTGCGTCGTTCTTTCTAATGAAGGCGTCACCAGCGTTAGAAAAAAGACTGATTCGAAATCGCTTCTTCGGTAGATACCTCGGTTATCTGGACGGTTCCACCGAATGGACGACCAAAATGCGACTCACTTCGATTGCGATGATGTGGACCAGCATTTCGATCAGTGGATTCGTCACCTACTTTTTTGGACGAAGATTAGTCTGGCTTCCAATTGTTTTAATCATCGCAGGAATTATCGGCACCATTTTTATCTGGCGTTTCCGACGCAAAAAAAGTTGACCGGCAGAGTCTAGCCTTTAAGAAAGTCGTGTAGCCCCATCATCGCCCAATGACATCTGGCTAGGCTTCTTTTTTAGGAAAGGGCCGAAGACCAAGCAACATTTCGGCTCGCTCCGACAACGGCTCAGCGGCGTGAACTTCGTCAGTGAACTCAGCAAGACTCTTAACGACTTTGTCGTAAACAGCCTGACGGTCATGGCTGGTATCAATTTCAATACACTTGTTCAATGCCATAAAATGTTCAACGGTCGGCAAGGTTTCCTCTTTAAAAGTGTCAAACCTTAGCTTGATACTCGCGATATTGTCATCGTTTCGCCCCGTGTACTTGGCGCGTCCAAGAATACGCTTTTCCAACACATCGTACGGACACTCGAAATACAACATTTTTGGAAGCTCTGTATCTTTTCCGAAAGCTTCGTGCCACGCTTCCATGTTATCGAGAGAACGAGGAAAGCCATCCAAAAGGAAGTTGGTTTTACCTGTCGACCGAGTCGTCGTTTCCATTGCGTTCTTTAACAAGTCAACGATCATCTCGCTCGACGCCAACTTGCCCGCAGCCAAACGTTTGTCGATCGCGTCTGCGCTTGGGCCGCCGAGGGCAATCTCTTTTCGCAACAAGTCTCCAGTGGACAAATGCGTCCACCCAAGTTGCGATTCCGCAAGCTCACACATCGTGCCCTTGCCGGCTCCAGGGCCACCTAGAACAAAGACAACATTCGGAGCAGGGCAGGGCAGCCTTGGATCGAAATGGTGTAGCTTAACTTTTGGCGCGGGCGCGACGCCCTTTTTATAAACGTGCCACTCCATTTCGGTCGGCGGCATCTCATCATCACAAGTTGCATCATAAGCGAGATGTCCGTCGAGCCGACAAATTCGCCAAGACTTATAGCTGTTGGAATAAGAAAGAGCCGGGCTTCTGGCAGATTTTCCATCAGCACGATCCCAAGCCATCTTGCCGTTCCAATAGCCGAGGCTCGAAACGGTTCCAGATTCTGATTCTGTCGGAGGTGCAGTCGACGGAACAAACAAACCATCAACCTCGGGAAGCCCCGCACCAGTTACTTCGACAAAGAAAATGTTTGGTTGCAATTCGTTTGGTTCAGCCATCACGCATCCTTGGAATGAAATGCCGCATATGCGATTACAAGGACAACTCTGTTCCTCCAAACCACATTTGGTAGAAGCCCGATTATCTTACCGATCCAACTTAATTCAAGCCGGTCAATTTCCGATCAACTGACACCGTCTCGTCACCGCCCAAGTTTGACCATGGGCATAGAGCAAGCTACCCAATCCAAGACCAAGAGAGTCTCTTAAAATAACAACGCGGACAACATAAACAAAGTTTTCCAGTCGTCGGCAAAATCACTCAAAATTCCCATTTTCGTATTCAGCTTCAGCTGCCTTTAACATTAAGGAGCCAATCACAACTCAATTTCATTCTTGAAGCGGAACAACTTCCCATATACCTGAACCGAACAGCAAGCGTCATTCACGATCGATGTTCTAAAGATGCTCATTAGAAGGTTCGGCAATTCACCTGTCAAAAACATCGCGTCCATGGATACCTAAAACCAAACGCAAGAACTCCTCGACTTCCAACGCATCGTTATTCCACAACTAGAATTCGGGGTTGAACTGGGGGCAACCGGTACGCCGCAGGTTCAACACTTTGTGTACAATGCATAGGTTTCAGTACACTACCGATCCCGCCTCATTATCTAATGTAGAGAAAGTCATGATTGGGTATTTTGCTTTCGCAGGCATCTTCGCGGTGTTTGCGGCGATGTTAACAGCACATTTCATTACTTACCGCAGAGCAGTTGTCGAAAATCGTAAGTCACGTTTGTTCTCGAAGTTCAACAGTAGTTTAGCTGATGAAAACGGCGACCAAGATCTCGTGAAACGGGTATTCGCTGGAGAGGTTCAACTGGAGCAACTCGTCTATGTGATTATGCCCAAGAGCCTAGATACCTCCGAATTGGAGCAACGGTTTTCTGCCCCCATTTCCGTAGAATTATCAACACTGGGAGCGGGCGAGGTCATTCGAAGCTATTCCGTTGACGAAGTTTCCGGAATCGACGTACAGTTAACCGATTTCGTTAGTGGAATCGAAACCATCCGTCAGATTCTCATCCGACAAGGCGCGCCAAGCGAAACGATAATTGAATACTCTGATAGCGAACTCGACGTTTATGATGAATGATGCATTCGGCTACTGACTATGTGAACTGTCGGTTCAATTGATGAATTCAACTGCTAATCCATAGAAACCAAATTAGATTCAGTGATTTCGAGAAAGTACTTCTCAGGTCGGATAACGAAAAAGACAACCAAGCCGAAGAGAAGTCATGAGAATCTCGATCATCTAAGTAGAGACATCATTAGAACGAGAAGACGTAAATCAGTCAAAAGAAAACGCAGATGATTGAATGCTCAAAACTAATCGTAGGACCTTGCCGGCTTTGGTTCATCAGGTGTTATCCGCAACTAAGCCTCCAAGCATTCAACCACCAAAGCCGATTCCGTCGCATCAGCGACAACCGAGGACCTATCTGCCATGCATTGGGC
>CAYMFZ010000208.1:0-8893 GCA_964389585.1 uncultured Pirellulaceae bacterium
CTTGGGCGAATGTTGCCGCTTGGGGCATTGTCGTTGATTGCTCCGCAATCAGAACGGAACCGTCGCCGAAGCGTGGCAAGATATATAATGGGGCTGATCGGAAAATTGACCAACGGAAGTCTTGATTGAGGTTGACGAGGTGGATTCCAAAGTGAAGTGAAGCCGGCTGATGATTCCGTTTTGACCGCGGAGCGATCAACGACTATCGATAAGCCAATGAATTCGCCCAGTCGAACAGGAAGTCCACTGTAGAATGATGCCTCACCAACAGAACGCTGACTGAGTCCTTAGGCCTGTCTCACAGGATCTCTATCCAGTTCTCTGGCTGACGCGTTCTTAAATTTGGCACGGCCAGACCACTTTCAATTAGCCGAATCGCTAAAAGGAACCAAAGCAAGAACTCAAAGAAGAGGTCAGGCTTCTGCTGGGCCAAGTTTATATGAATCTATAGATAGAGTAACTAACGCATTCACTCGGCAGATAGAACTGCCATGGCTTCGTCTGAGACGTTGAAGTTGGCAGAGACTGACTGAACGTCGTCGTGATCGTCGAGGGCTTCCATTAGCTTCAATACTTTTCTTGCGTCATCGACTTCCAAGTCGACGGTCGTCTGTGGGATACGCGTGATCTGTTTTGATTCGCAATTGATTTCGGCTGCCTCAAACGCATCCACGATGTCGGAGTAAACATCTGGGTCACAGACAATCTCAAAATTGCCATCTTGAGTCGTGATGTCTTCGGCTCCTGCTTCCATTGCGACTTCCATGACCTTTTCTTCGTCAGCGGAATCGGTTGGAATCACGAACAGACCTTTGCGATCAAAAAGATAACTGACGCAGCCTGTTCGCCCCATCTCGCCGCCACCTTTTTCGAACAGCTTTCGCAGTTCGGGGGCCGTTCGATTTCGATTGTCGGTCAAGATATCGCACATCACGGCGACACCTGAAGCCGCATAGCCCTCGTAGATGAGCTCTTCGTAATCGTCGCCGCCGGTTTCGCCCGAACCTTTTTTGATTGCCCGTTCGATGTTGTCCTTAGGCATGCTGACCGCTTTGGCGTCAGCGATCGCTGTTCGCAAGCGGATATTGCCGTCGGGGTCAGGGCCGCCCTGTTTAGCTGCGACGATGATCGCTTTGGAAAGCTTGCTCCAGGCCTTGCCACGCTTGGCGTCGGTTGCGGCTTTCTTGTGTTTGATGTTTGCCCACTTGCTGTGGCCTGCCATCGTTCTCTCCGTGTTTGATTCTCGACTTCAGATTTTGCGAGTGGCGGAACAGTTGAGACAACTGTTCTACAATGCCTGGCTTATTATTTACTAAGAGCCTATTCCCTAACTATCGTGATTGTATTCCCGGGCCTGAATAACCAGCGAAATCAGTCATCAGGATTCGCTGGCCCGAGGCTAGGGCCAACGGCTCACAATTTTCTGGATAAGCTCTGAGCTCAGCATGGTTTCTTGAACGCAGCTTCTTTAGCGCGGTTTCTTTTTCTTTAGTCGTTTCGTGGGCGATTTTTTCTTGGTTGCTTTTGACTTTGTGACTTTGGCTGGCTTCTTCTTTTTGGTTGCCTTCTTTGCCGCTTTCTTGGTTGGCTTGGTGGCCTTGGTTTTCTTGGCAGGTTTGGCGGAAGCTTTCTTCGTTACCTTTTTTGAAGCCTTTCCAGCTTTTCCAGCAGCCTTGGTCTTCTTCGTTGCTTTTTCAGCTTTGGGCTTTTCAACTGGCTTGGGTTCTTCCTTGGGTGGCTCGACCTTTTTGCGTCCGCCTCGTTTTGGGAAACGCTCTTTGGCGTCCGAATTGATCTTCAACAACTTCTCACGAGTCTTGGTGCTAAAGGGAGCATCGGCAAAGGTTACAGCTAACTGATGAACGAGATTCGAAAACTCGATGCCTTTGGCTTTTGGAATAACTCGCTCCAAGCCAGGCACACGTCCTTTTTGGGCCTCGTCTTCCGTAACAATCCCAAGCACGTAGAAAAGACTCATCGTTGCTCGGTCGATTGGAATCGAGTGCCCACCCAGACCATTCTGCGCGACGTAAGAGACGATGAAGGACGAAACGCCTTTGAATTTCTGAAACGTCTGAACCGCTTTGCTCAAGTTCTCTTTTCGAAGGAAATCAAGGTCGAACTGGTAATAATGTTCGAACACACCATGCAAGGTTTTCTTGAGACTGGTGCCGGCTTCTTTGGGATGCGACAGTCTCTTGCATGACTCGGAAAGCTCGGCAGCGGTCGTTACGCGAACTTCATTCCAGTCAAAGAAATTTTCTTGAAGTTTGGCAAACGCTTCGTCTGCCGCATCCAGTTTTGAGTTCTCGAGGCAACAGGCGTAAAGCATGTGCTCAAGCACTGGGCGATTGGAAGGAGGCGAAACGACCTGATACTCTTTTTTGACAAACTTGTAGAGTTTGGTGATCAGATCTGCACGGTTTTTGGCGGACATTTATTTACTTTGAAGCTGTTGACCAATTTTGATTTAAAACGGATGACGTTCCAGAATAGTCACGATTGCTGATACGAAAACCGAAAACTTTCTTCGACGGTAATCAAGTCGGATCATCCGGCATGACTTCGCCAACGACGTCGACTGGAATTGCTGAACCATTGGGCTTGGCCTCAGGTTCTTCTCCTTGGTCGACTGGTTCGCTGGACTCCAATCCTTCAGCTTTTGCCGCGGCGGCTTCGGCCTCTTCCCGCTCCTTGGGAAGAACCTCTTCTAAAATTCTCGTCACGAGCATCGAATGCTTGATGCCTTCATCGAGCACGAACTCCAATCGAGGCGTGTATTTGGTGTCGATCCGCTTGCCGACCTTTTGCTGTAAATAGCCGGCTGAGTTTTGCAGACCTCGAATGCAAAGTTTTTGCTTCGTTTCGTCACCCATCACCGACACATTGACTTTCGCCTGCCGCATATCGGGCGTGACTTCGACAAGCGTTACCGTGACTCCAGCGATGCGCGGGTCCTTGAGGTCAGCGATGATGGCCATGCTGACGACCTCACGAATGGCTTGGGCGGCTTTTAAGACGCGACGGGAACTCATGGTTTGTGGCCTGGAAAAACTCGATTGATCGCAAACTCAAGTTTGGCTAAACGATCGGACTGGATTTGAACGACTTAAAAAAGCCATTTACGACGACAAAAAACCGTTTCGACAACTGAGGCAAGATGGCTAATCGCCGACGCCAAGTCATCCAAACGACAACTACAACGTTCGGGCTACCTCTTCGACTTTGTAAGCCTCAAGCGTATCGCCTTCCTTGATGTCATTATATTTTTCGAGCTTGATTCCGCATTCCATTCCGCGTTGAACTTCTTTCGCATCGTCCTTTTCACGTTTCAGCGACTCAATGGGGTAATCGCCAATCACGGTTTGATCGCGGATCACACGCATTCGACAGTCACGATGGATGGAGCCACGCATCACGCGGCAACCAGCAATCATGCCAGTCTTGCTGACGCTGAAAGTCTTGAGGACCATCGCCATGCCCATTTCGACAATGTGCTCTTCGGGCTTAAGCCGTCCTTCGAGTGTGGCTTTGAGGTCGTCCGTAATCTTGTAGATCACATCATAGCGCCGAATCTCGACACCCAACTCATCAGCCAGCGAACGAGCCTCTTCGTTAGCGACCACGTTGAAGCCAACGATCACTCCGGTGGACGCATGAGCCAAGCGAACATCGCCGACCGAAACGCCACCCGCGAGGGCTTGGAGAATTTTGATTTCGACTTCTGGGTGTGAGATCTTGCCAAGCTCTTTTTGGATGGCTTCGATTGAACCCTTTACATCTGCTCGAATGATCAAGTTCAGGGTCACCATGTCAGCGGAGTTTCGCGACAGGTTACCAGACTCAAGCAATTTCTGAAATTCATCAAGCGACGTTTCGACAGATCGATCACCGACCTGCTGGACTTTTCCTTGATGCTGCCGGTTGGCCGCGATCTCTCGGGCTTTTGCGACATCATCGACGACGTAAAACTTATCACCGGCACCGGGGGCGACATCAAGTCCGATCAGATTGACCGGAGTCGAAGGCTCGGCTGTTTTCAATTTCTTTTTCGGTCGAAGCGTATCGTGCATCGCTTTGACTTTACCGAAGGCTTCACCGCAGACGATGATATCACCGACCTTAAGCGTTCCACCCTGAACCATCATTTTGGCAACGACACCACGGTTGGATTGTTGCTCGGATTCGAGGCAGGTACCGAAAGCAGGTCGATCCGCGTTGGCTTGGTATTCATGAAGCTCGGCGGTGACCAGAATCGTCTCAAGCAACTCATCGAGACCGGTTCCAGCAATCGCACTGGTTTTGATGACTTCCGTTTCACCACCCCATTCACTTGGCAGCAACTCGTGCGTGGCAAGATCCTGAAGTGCTTTGTCCGCCGTGACGCCAGGCAGATCAATTTTATTGAGCGCAACGATAATCGGAACACCAGCCGCTTTGGCGTGGCTGATCGCCTCTTCGGTCTGCGGCATGATCCCGTCGTCCGCGGCAACCACGAGTACGGCGATGTCCGTCACATTGGCACCACGAGCACGCATTTCGGTGAACGCTTCGTGACCCGGCGTATCAACAAAAGCGATTTTGTTTTCGCCTTTTTTGATTTCATAAGCCCGGATGTGCTGGGTGATACCACCCGCTTCACCAGAAACGACATCGATTCCGATTAAGGCATCGAGCAACGAAGTCTTTCCGTGATCAACGTGACCAAGGAACGTAACAATCGGTGCGCGAGCTGTCAGTGTTTCCGGATCTTCATTTTCAACATCGAACTCGGAAAGCATTTCGTCTTCGAGCGATTGGTACTCTCGGATTTCCAGCTCTACGTTCAGCTCCTCGGCGAGAAGCTCAACCATTTCATCTGGAATTGGCGAGTTCACATTCTTGTTTGACTCATCGCCCAAATTCTTAATCGCAAACAGAACCTGAACTTTCGGCACACCGGCGGCTTCGGAAAACTCGCGAACGGTACACGGAAGTTGCAACACGACGTTTTCTTTACGAGGTGCCGCTGTGTTGACAGTCGGGCCCGAACGAGATCGACGGCGAAAGTTGTTGTGATGTCTTGCTGGACGGCGATTCCTTGACGGACGCGAGCCCATCATGCCCATATTGTCGCGACTTCCAGCGCGGCGAACCGAAGAACGCTTTGTTTCGCCTTCACCCTCACCGTCGCCTTTGCCTTTACCCTTTTTCTTGTTCTTGGATTTGGTCAGGTGCTCAAGAGGAGCGACCGATCCACCCGACATGCTTTTGATTGCATCTTGGGGCAAAGCGATATCTGGCTTTTGAACTTTTTCGCCTGTCGTTCGACCGGGCTTAGGCTGCTTAACCTCAGGCATCGCGGCGACGCGAATGTTTGAGACTGGTTTCTTTTTGTTGTCTTTTTTGGCGGCATCATCGCCATCTGATTTCGCTGCACCTCGATTGTCCAAGTCCCGTAACTGTCGCCGCGAAGGCGCGACACCAGGTCGGCGTGGAGCCATGGGAGGCGGAGTTGTCCGCCGAGCTGACGGCGAATTCGGGCGAGCCGGAATCGATACGGGCTTACTCGCGGCGGCTTTGGCGGCAGCCGCTTCTGCGGACGCAGCTTTGGCTTTGCCTTTCAAGCGATCAAGCAAGCTGGTGCCACGCTTGGGTTTGGTTGGCGCGGCGGGTGGCGGCGTTTCTTCCACCTCAGCAACCGGCTCTTCTTCGACCGGCTCGACAGCGGCGACCTCAACTGGTTCAACTGCCTCAACTGCTTCTTCCACCTCGGCAGTTGGCTCAACCGCTTCTTCCACTGGCGCGACTTCGTCGGCGACTGGATCATCGGCTTCACCAGATGAAGGCGCAACGATCTCACCAATTTTCTTCTTGGTGGGAGCCTGCCGAAACGGAGCTGGGCGTACAGGAGCATCTGGCTCAACTGTCTCTGTGGTTTCTGCGGCGCCTCCGGCCATGAATTCTTTGACGGCGGCGACTTCGTTGTCGTCAAGACTTGCTAGCGCAGAGCCTTTACCCTTGATATTCGCTTTCTCGCAAATATCAAGCAACTGCTTGTTATCAAGCCCAAGTTCTTTTGCAAACGCGTAAATGCGTACGGGCACGTGGAGTGACCTTCCTTTTTTGTTGGGCGCTCGAAGTTGTTAAGCCAACATCGAAACGCCACTTGCCAATTTGCTCTACATAAATCGTCCCCTCTGCCTAAAAGCTTAGGAACCACGACGTTCAAAACGCCGTGGCCGTTACTTGGCACAGACACGGTTATATAATTCTTCGGATCACGGAAACTGATTTTCATCAGAAAGACCTCGTCCGACTAAAAAGTTAATTTGTCACTCTGCCGGTTTGTCTGAATCAGCTGATTCACCGCCAGGATTTGACTCCGGTTGGCCGCTTGATTCCGCCGAACCATCGACCTCTTCAGTAGCTGGTTTCGCAGCTTCTTCTTTTGCGGCGGCCTCTTGTGCAATTTTAGCTGCGGCTTCGGCTCGTCGCGCTTCTTCTGCAGCGACGGCAGCCGCTGCTTTCTTCGCTCGCTTTTCTTCGGCTTCGCGAATTTCAGCCTCTTGAGCCAGAACATCAGCTTGATCGACAATCGCGTCGACTTGCTCTTCTGTTAGCCCACCCATGGTCATCAGGTCTGGCGGCTCAATCACTGAAAGGTCATCGTAAGACAAATAGCCTTCTCCGACCAGACGATTTGCCAATTCTTCGTCAACTCCTTCAACTTTCAAGAACCCCTGAACCGCTCGAGCAATCTGCTGCTCAAGTTCGTCCTGAGTCATGATTTCAATATCCCAAGTACACAGTTTACTTGCTAAACGGACATTTTGGCCACGTTTTCCAATGGCAAGCGACAATTGGTCCTCTCGAACCAAAACGATCGCACGTCCCATCATTGGGCATAAAATCACCTCGTCCACCTCAGCTGGCTGAAGTGCGTTGGGAATCATATTCATGGGTTCTTCATCGAATCGCACGATATCAATTCGCTCGCCAGCAAGCTCGTCGATCACCATTTTGATCCGATTTCCGCGAACTCCAACGCACGCTCCGACACAGTCGACTTTGGTGTCAATGCTACTGACGGCGACCTTAGATCGGTAACCTGGCTCACGCGAAATCGCGTTGATTGAAATCACGCCGTCTGCGATCTCGGGGATTTCCGATTCAAACAGACGCTGGACAAAAACGGGACGGGTTCGACTCAAAACGACTTTAACGCGGCTGCCTTGCGCCTTGACCTCGGTGACCAAGGCCCGGATTCGCTCGTTGGGCTGGTGCGATTCGCCGGGAATTTGTTCGCTGCGGGGCAAAATGGCTTCGACAGGCCCAAGCGTAACCGTCGTCACTCGACCTTCGTTACGGTGAACCGTGCCTGTTACCACATCGTTAATGATCTCGTTGAACTCATCGATCTGAGAATCACGTTCGGCTTCGCGAACTTTTTGAATGATGACTTGTTTGGCGGTTTGAGCGCCAATTCGACCGATGACCTCTTCATAGTCGAGCTCTTCCTGGCCGCATCGCCCAGCGATTTCACCTGAATTTCTTTCAATGATGAATTCAATGTCAGCTTCTTCGCCAAAATGCTTTCGCGCAGCAGACACCAAGGCCGATTCGATCGCAACAAAAACAATCTCTTTCTCGATGTTCTTTTCGCGGTGAAGTGAATCAACAATCCGGAGTACTTCGGTAGCATTCATGTTCGTTCTTTCAGTAAATTTTCACCCGATACGGGATCAAACCACAAAACCTTTCCCAAATCGACCGACAGTCGGACGCTCTCTCCTTGAACAAGGTTCGAGTCACCAGCCAGCCTCGCCACGATTCGATGTCTCGAATCATGACCATGGTTAAGGTCGTCATTCAAATTGTCATCTTGCCCGCAAACACGTGTATGAATCAGCGTCGAATCACCTAGGCAATCGACATCCTCAACGATTGCACTGACTGCGGGCTCTTGATCAGCCAACGCGACATCCTCGGCGCGAAAACCAATAGTTACATCTCTCGTTAATTCGCCATCAACAAACAGCCCATTCAAGGCATTCGCTTTTGCCGAACCATTCGTCACTTTGATTTGGAATCCTCCATCGAACCAAATCCCCTCACTATTTTGCTTGACTGTTCCTCGACAAACATTCAATGGGACGGAGCCCATGAATTTCGCAACGAACAGGTTGGCAGGCTGCTGGTAAATTTCCAGCGGACTGCCAACTTGCAAAATCTTCCCCTCATTCATTACCGCCACGCGATCGCCCAAGGCCATCGCCTCGACTTGATCATGCGTCACGTAAATCATCGTGGCATCTAAATCTCGATGAAGCCGCTTAAGTTCTCCACGCAGTTGCTGTCTAAGTTGTGAATCAAGACTCGAAAGTGGCTCATCAAACAAAAATACCGCCGGTTTCCGCACAATCGCACGCCCTAAAGCGACACGTTGGCGTTCACCGCCGGACAACTGATGCGGCTTGCGATCTAACAAATGTTCAATGCCTAATCGCAAGGCCGTTTGCCGAACTTTATCGTCAACATCATTCCGAGACTGAGCAAACTCAGCCGCCGCTTGAGGTTGAAAAATCTTTCTTAAACCACGACCCAAAACCCCGCCGCCGAAGCGACTATTCAAACGTAGTGTCAAACCAAAAGACAGATTTTTGTAAACCGACAAATGCGGACACAGAGCACCGTCTTGAAATACCATCGCGACATCTCGATTTTTGGGAGCAACGCTTGAAACGTCACTCCCGTCAATTTTGATGACACCGTTGGTACCCGTTTCCAATCCTGCGATCAGCCTCATTGTTGTGGTCTTACCACAGCCACTTGGCCCCACAAAAACTAAAAACTCTTGATCCTTGATTTCGATTGAAATCCCATCGACAGCCAAGTTGCCGTTTGGAAATTG
>CAYMFZ010000209.1:0-8871 GCA_964389585.1 uncultured Pirellulaceae bacterium
TCTTCGGGCGAAGCAATTGGGAATTCGAAATCACTATTCAAATCAATCTTTCCAACTACAGCGCGGTTCATTGAATTGATGTCGAAGGGCCGCTCTTTCAAAACGAAAATGTCTACTTTGAACGAAGAAGCCAAATGGATGAGGTTAAAGCATGACGACCGAGCGATTGCATCGTTGATCGAGGCTTTGCTGACGTAGTATTCGTTTTGAAGCTGGCTTACGAAATGGTCTACATCTATTGACCTAAAGTCCGCCACCAAGTCGACGTCCATCGTTGAACGTGATGCTCCATGAAATGAACTGGCAACAGAACCACCAATGTAAAACTTGATTTTCATCGCTTGAAGAACTTGGGTCACAGGCTCCAAAGCTTCAATTAGCCCAAGGTTCTCGCTCATCGCTGCTTGCTAACATAGGCTCGGACATTGTCCGCGATTTCTTGACCGTAGTTGAGTGCAATAAATAGAAGTTTAACATCTTCTTCGGTGCAATCCGGATTGTTTCTTCGGATCGCTTCTTTGCACTGGCGAGCAACGCGATTGCTTGCTGCTACGGCATCTTTGAGGCGATCCGAGGCGGGCTTATTTTGAAGCAAGCGAATTAGCATCGACTCTGCGTCGGAAGTCGTGTCATAAATTGCGTTGGGGGTTGGCATACCTTAGTTATAGCGTATCTCAGTTCGAGGAGAGCTTGAATTCACGACAGCATTTTTTTGCCAGAACGGCTCAGCCTGCTTTTTTCGTGATTCCGCTACCTTTTCGAACGCTTCACCGCGCGACCTTCTACGCATCGTCATCATTGTTTCGCCCGCCGCGATCACCACCACGGCCTCCGCGATCTCGACCGCCGCCTGCACCTCGGTCGCCGCCGTTTCCTCCTGCTCGTCCACCGCCGCGTTGTCCTCCGCCACCGCGCTGTCGTTGTTCGAATGTGAACGGCTCGCCAGTCATTTCCTTAAGTTGAGCTTGCTGCTCAGGTGTCAATTCTTGAAGCAGTTCTTCCTGCATCTCCGCCCGAAGTTTTGCAATGCGTTCGGTCAGTTCTTTCTGCAGCTCTTCCGACTTTTTCTGCAAACGCTCTTTTTGCTCGTCGGTAATCTGAAGCTTTTCAGCAAGACTTCCGCTGGTCAAAGACCTTGCTCCACCTTGAGCAGACGCTTGGGTCACGATCTGCGACAGTCGTTCCATTTGGTGCGGCAAGAGAATTTCTTCGAGTTGCGCCATTCGCTCCTCGGAACGAGTCTTACGCATTTCGCGAATTTTTTCTTGTCTGGCTTCATCAGAAAGACCTTCAAGTTCGCCGTCACGAGCTTGTCGATCACCTCCACGTTCTCTGCGTCCGTCATTTAATTCTTCGAGCAACTCGACTTGTTCTTTCGTCAATTCAAGGTCTCGTTTGACGGCTTCGCTGCGTAAAAGTCGCTGGGCGTTGTCTTCTCCACCGCCATTACGACCGCCGCGCTGCCTTCCTCCTCGATCGCCTCCCCGATTACCGCCTTGCGCCATCGCGTCAGTCACGCATAACATCAACGAAAACAAAATTGCCAAACTGGGCACAAGAACTTTAAGTGAAGATTTCATCTGTTTTCTCTTAGGAATAAAAACTCATCTACTTGTTTTAGGACCGACTCTTATACACGTGATTATTTCTCCCACAGGACAAATAAGGCCGAGAATTTCCAAAATAATTTACGGGCTTTTGCAAGAAATACTGCCATCTGACCAGGTGAACTGCCAAGTCGAATTTAGATTCGACTTTCGTTGATTGTTGTGACACTTCCTGATGGGTAACTTCTGCCGGATGTTTCCAAGAATCGCGTAAAGACCCAATTTCAGCAAGCGTATTATCGATAAACGAGTCCACTCATCGGCTTGGTAATTCTCGGCAAGAGTCAACCACTAATTTTGTGTTCGAGGCTGCAAATGTCTTCGAAAGCGACTTTGCAGTTCTCCTGGCCATCTGACCCGACTATCGTTCGCGAAACAATGGACTGTCGATAACTGCCGCGATCGTTTCAATCATCCGATAATCGTGCTCTGCAGACTTGGACAAGATTTTATCAACCTCTGCAAAGTCGGCATGAGCTGGTTCCTCGCCGTTGGCATACGTCAAGAGTTTTGTGATGAAGCAACGAACAAACCGATCACGATTCGCCTCAGTCAAAAGCTGCTTTCGATAACCAATGATGTTTTTATATTGAGTTCCGTTTCCAAATTTCGAACTCGCATCAATCGGTATTGAATTGGCGGATTGTTTTTTCTGGTTTCTCCTCGCCGACTTCTTTTTTGGCTTGGCATCGCCGTTGAGTTGAACGGTGTAAACATCTCGCCACGCTCCTGAAGGATCGAAATTTTCGAACGCATAGCCGAATGGGTCAATCGTTTGATGACACGACGCACAATTCGGATCCGAGCGATGCGTTTCCAGAATCTCTTTGATCGTTTTGGCTTGTCGTACATCGGGTTCGGTGATCAAAACATCTGGCGGTGGAGGCGTTGGGTGTATTCCCATAAAGTTCTCCATCACATAGATCGCCCGATGAATCGGCGACGTTCCGAGACTGTCAGCCGTCGATGTCAAGAATGCTCCCATGCCCAACAATCCGCCCCGGCGTTTATCCGTAAACGTATATTTCCGAAACGTTGAATCCTGCTCGACATCATTCAGGCTGTAGACCTTGGCCAAGTCCGCGTTAACGAAACTGTAATTGGCCGAGAGAAATTCCGGCACGGGAATGTTCTCGTTTGCAGCGTGACGGAAAAAGTGAAGCGCTTCATCGATCATGTCTTCACTAACCGCTTTGCGATGGTAGTGACGATAGAAGTCGGGATCGGGAGCCATGAAGTTAATATCATTGAGCTCAAGCCAGGCGTAAGGAAACGCTTTGAGAAACGGATCGCATTTCGATTGCTCAAACCGATGTCGAAGCTCCTCGCGAATTTGTTCGAAGCCGTCAAGCTTGCCGCTGGCAACGGAGTCGCGAAGTTGCTGAGTGGGAATGGTGCTTTCGAGGAAGATACTCAGCTTCGTCGCAAATCGGTCTTCCTCGGAATCAGTTGGCTGGTTAAGCAGTAGAAATTGAGGCGAAACAAGAATCGAAACGATTCCTTCTTTCAACGCTTCGATGTCGCCCAGCTCATCAGCTTTCGACTTCACCAGTTTCACAATCGCATCGAGCTCACCCGCTCTAATGTCGCGCCGCCAAGCTCGCCGAGCGATTGGCTCGAGTATTGCGGCTGCGTTATCCATCGATGGATTTTTTCCAATCAACGCAACTTGACGTTTTGACGGCCAACTCTTGTAGATGGGGCCTTCGATTTCAGCACCGTAAACAACTGGCCGCGGACCTCTCCAATAGTCGACCCAATGTTGCCATCTTGTCGGCCCAAGTACTCTTCGCCCCTTCTTGGGCGGCTTAATCGCTGCCACAACGCTGGCGTAGAGTTTCGGGTCGTTCTCTTTTAAATACTCACCAGTGATCGCGTTTTGAAATTTGAAATTTCCATTGGATCTCTCACGCAGTCCATCGGTTGGATGGTGCAATCGCACTCGCGATCCTGCGGCTAACCATTCTTCCAACTCGATTTTCTCAATCCGTTTGTCAGGCAAATCAAAAGTCAGTTTGCGGTCTCCCAGACGAACCATCATCTGAATTGGGTCTTTGTCGTAAATTCCGGTTTTAGATTCGTCATAGACTCCGCGATCAACTCCGCTGCACTCAATCGCGATTCGATAGAGCCCCGTTTCAGGTGCGGTTTTGAAGCCTTTGAAGTAAGCCTCGGATCGAGGATCCAAAAAGTCGAACCCGTCGGAATCGCCTTTCCGATCAGGTCGAGAAGTGTTCTGACTGGTTGATTCGGCAAAAACGTCTTCACTACCAAACTTGTAAGTTCGGGCCTGAGGTCGCTCACCAGAAAGAATCGTCGCGTCGACAATCTTCCTAACAGCCACGATGTACTGTTCAAGGTGAAACTTACTAAAACCCAACGTCTCGCCATGTGTGTCGAAACCATGATGCAAAGAGTCACCAATCAAGTTGGCAGTTGGGTGATTCGTACCTATGTCTTCGATCAAAAGAGCGTCACGGATGCTGTTTTCGAATTCGCGATTATTAAGACGACGAGTTTGAATTTTGGCTTTGGAAGTGTCTTTGAAGCCAGCCAGTTTTTGCTTCAGGTGTGCAATCAATTTGTCACGATCGGCTTTGGATAAATCACCTTCGCCCTCAGGCGGCATCTCTTCGGCGGTCACTCGGTCAAGCGAATCAAGCCATCGTTGCAGACTCTGTTTCGTTGGTTCTTGTCCAAGCAGACTTAAACTGAAATCGCCCTCGGATGTTTCTTCGTTATGGCATTTAGCGCAATGCTCCTTCAATAACATCGAGTCGTCAGCACTTACTCTGCTTGAGCTCGCGAAAAAGAGCAGGCAGAAGCAGGCGGTGCACCACATGTAATGCAAGCTTTTTCTTGTCTTATCCATGAGCCAACTCGAATGCTCCAGTGCTGGTATTAAATTTATCTCGCTCGATTCCGAACCGCTGCATCAAAGTCACATACAGGTTGCACAGCGGCATGTTCTTGCCACTTGAATCTTGAGCATCAACATGACCTCGATGTTTGAATCCACCACCGGCGACCAAGATCGGAAGGTTGCGGTTGGAGTGAGTCCCGCCATATCCCATACCGCTTCCGAACAAGACGATCGTATTATCAAGCATCGTGCCGACACCGTTTGGCTCTTTGACCGAGTCCAGCTTTTTCAAGCATCGCGACAAGCGAGCGATTTGAAACGACTCAATCGCAACCAACTCAGCCGTCACGTTTTCCATTTTTCCATTGTGCGTACATCCGTGGTAACTTCGGTTCACTCCAGCGACATCGGTATAGTTAAGTGCAGAAGGAAATTCGACACTGGCAACACGAGTCAAATCCGTTTCAAAAGCGTACGCGATCATGTCAAAAATCGCGTCATACTTATTGGCAATCGTGACCTCAGACTCAGTGAAGTGATTCGAAATATCGAAAGTCGGTTTGTCTTTCCCAAGCCACGTCTTTCGGTCGCCAAAGGTCGTCTCCAACTCGCGAATGGACGTTTGAAATTGATCTATTCGGTCGCGATCGAACTGGGTGGCGTTTTTCATAACGCCGGCAAATTGATTTCCGACCGTGTCGAGAATACTTCCATTGCGATTCAACAGTTTCCGCCGTTCCGCTTTCTCTGCGTCCGTCAAATTCAGAAAAAGATGGTCGAACATTTTCTGAGGATCAGTGATCGGCAGTTTCTCAACGCCGTTCGCAGTCCAACTCATTCGGATGCCTGCGTCAAGCGATGCTCCAACCGATGGGAAGCGAACTTGGCTGCCAACATGCCGAGCGAACAATTGGTCGATCGACATGTTCTTTTCGGCAAAGGCTTGAGCGTCTGCTGGCAGAACTCCACTGAGAAATGAAATCTCGCGCCCGTGTCCACTGACCATTCCATGATCGGTGTGAGAAACGATTGTCAGTCGATCCTTGAGCCATTCAAGTGATTTAAGCGTTGGCGAGATCGCAAAATTCTTGCCAAAATCCTTCGGGAAAAAATATTCAGGGTGAGCACCAAATGGATTGCCAACCACCAAAAATCGAGTCGGCTGCTTATTGTTGGAGCCGTCGGCTTTGGAATGAGCCGCCTTTGAAATGGATTCCAAGAACGGCAAAGTGAGTGCGCCGCCGACACCCTTAAGAATTGTTCGTCGAGTGGTTTGCATCCATTGTTCTTCGATGAAAAAGATTGCTTCCGCCGAATAGAGAACGCCAACCTATTCGACAAATAATTGTACCATGTGAGCTACCTTTTTTTTCTCGAATTGAATTCGGCAACCGACAACTATAAGGATGCTTAGTCGTGCGACTTTATTTTCTGAAAAAGCTTGCGGTGATTTGCCTAATCTTTTTTGCTTCATCGCTAACTTTCAATGCTGATGCCAAAGAAACACAATTTGCCATCGTTTCGCTTGCTGGAGACAGCGAGATTGTCGTCTTCGAATTGGATGACGATTCTGGTGAACTGACCGAGGCTTGCCGCATCATGAAAGAGAATGACAAGCCGGGTGCAATGTGCTTTAACGCAGAGAAACGATGCCTCTATGTCGCGATGAAGGAATCGGGCACTTTGGCTGCGTTTCGAATTGGGCCAACTGGAAAGCTGAACTACTTGGGGAATGCGGAAATCGACGCCGCAGCGTCTTACTTGTCAGTTCACCCATCGGGAAAATTCCTGATGAGCTCGTATTACGCGGCAGGTCAAATTGCCGTGCACGAAATCAAAGCAGATGGATCGTTGAAAACAAAACCACTTCAAATCATCAAAACAGATGAACGTGCGCATGCGATCGCAATGGATCCAAACGGGAAATTTGCTTTTGTTCCACATACGCGACCCAACAAAATTTTTCAATTCGTGATCGAAACGGAGACTGGCGTGCTCAAATCAAACGACCCACCGACTTTGGTTCGAAAGCAGAACACCGGTCCCCGCCATTTGTGGTTTCACCCAAGTGGAGAGTTTGTTTTTGGAAGCGATGAACAGGGAAGCAGTATCACATCGTATTGTTTGGATCCAAAAACCGGCTCGCTTGCCGTTGTCGAGACTTTGCCGAGTCTCCCCAGCCAATCGTTCGAAGTAAAAAAGTCGACATCGGACATCGAGGTGCATCCGTCTAGCAAATTCGTTTATATCGCCAACCGAGGTGTCGACTTGATCGCAGCTTTCTCTATCGATCAAGCCACTGGGCGGCTGACTTTGATTCAGCACATCGAAACTGAGAAGTCGACTCGTTCTTTCAATGTTTCACCAGATGGGAAGTTTCTAATCGCAGCAGGCCAAAAATCTGGCAAACTTACAACGTATCGAATCGAAGACGACGGGCGTTTGACGCGACTGAAAACCATTGACGCGGGCAAAACGCCTTGGTGGGTGCTAATTGTTCCAATTGAGCCTGTGGAGATCGACAAGTAGTGCTTCAGCAACTTGAAAGCGAATTGCAGTTCGCTTTGCTCCCGTTCAGTCGTTCAGTCAGTCAGTCATTAACCGAACATCCAATCGTTTCAAAATCAATCTTTTCAGCCACTTATCAAACGATTGGAAAAGGTAATAATTGAACGAAAGCGAGTTCGTCTTTCGATCACGCACACCAACACTTTGACGAGAGTTGAAACAATGGCTACCGGACAACTGCCCAAGTCGGAATCAGTAACCATTCCTGAACCAACCGCTTCGACTCAGTTCGAAAAAATCCCCGTCCAAGTATTCAATCAAGCCCTTGATGGCTCGAAAGAAATCGCCAAACGAATCGCTGACCGGATTCGTGAACGGGCTGCACTTGGCGAAAACTGCGTTCTTGGTTTGGCGACCGGGAGCACCCCCGTTGGCGTTTACGCTGAATTGGTTCGGCTCCACCGCGAAGAAAACCTCTCTTTCGCCAACGTCGTGACTTTTAACTTGGACGAATATTTTCCGATGCAGCCCAATGAGCTGCAGTCTTACGTTCGATTCATGAACGAACATCTGTTTGACCATATCGACATTCCAGCCGACAACATCAACATTCCCGACGGTACGATTCACAAGACTGACGTGCCAGACTATTGCGCCCAATACGAAACAAAAATCGAGAAGCTGGGCGGGATCGATATTCAGCTACTGGGAATCGGACGAACGGGGCACATCGGATTCAACGAACCTGGTTCGAGCAAAACAAGTTCGACGCGATTAATTACACTTGATCGAGTTACCCGCAACGACGCGGCTGGTGATTTCTTTGGTGAAGAGAATGTGCCACGACGGGCGATCACGATGGGTGTCGGCTCGATCCTTAGCTCAAGCGAAATTTTCATTATCGCTTACGGTGAACACAAAGCCGAAATTGTTGCCGAAGCCATCGAAGGCGAAATCACGCCCTCGGTTTCAGCCAGCTTTCTTCAGGAACATCCGCGTTGCAAATTTGTGTTGGACATTTCGGCAGCCCAATCGCTGACGCGTTACCGTTGTCCATGGCTGGTGGAGCAAATCGAATGGACGGATTTGCTGATGCGAAAAGCGGTGATCTGGCTGGCCCGTTTGGTCGACAAGCCGATTTTGAAGCTGACCGAAGAAGACTACAACGAAGAAGGCCTGCAGGATTTACTGGCTGACCATGGCCCAGCCTACGACATCAATGTCCGCGTGTTTCGCCACTTACAACGGACCATCACGGGCTGGCCAGGTGGAAAGCCGGCGGATCGCAAGGAACCTGGCGACGTGGCTCAATTGCACGATGAGATTTTTCCGAAACGCGTTTTGATTTTCTCGCCGCACCCGGATGACGATGTCATTTCAATGGGTGGGACATTGATCCGATTGGCAAAACAAGGACATGAGGTCCACGTCGCATATCAGACGTCAGGCAACATTGCGGTCTTCGATGACGACGCGCTTCGTTTTTGCGATTTCATGTCAAGCTTTAACAAGACGTTTGAGGTCGCGCCGCAGCAGACCGATGAATTGGATAAACGCATCGAGGATACGCTTCGTAACAAGAAGCCGGGCGAAGTCGACAGTCATGAAGTCCAAACCATTAAGGGCTTGATTCGCCAAGGCGAAGCCAAGGCCGCAACGCGATTGTGTGGCGTGCCTGAGGAGCAGTTGCACTTTATGGATCTGCCGTTTTACGAGACGGGCACGATCAAGAAAAAGCCGCTTGGCACCGAAGACATCGACATGACGGTTCGCTTATTGGAAGAGCTCAAACCACATCAGATTTACGCGGCGGGAGATCTTCGCGATCCGCACGGGACTCACCGTGTCTGTCTTTCGGCGATCTTGCAGGCTTGCCAACGCGTGCAGGATCAA
>CAYMFZ010000210.1:0-8838 GCA_964389585.1 uncultured Pirellulaceae bacterium
TTTTCGAGTTGCTCAACCTCGGCGCCTTTGGCACCTGCAATGTCCTTGTCGACTTTGGTTAGTGCATCATAAAGTTCACCCAACCGCTTGTCGTTTGCAGTCGGTCCGACGCTTGATCCACCAAACTCAGGCAAAGGGAAAAATCCACCACCGTTAACCAACGGCTTGCTCGAATCGACAATTTCTGGAAGCTCGACCATTCGCCAAACGTTACCGACCTTCACCAATGAGCCAAGTGCCAACTGTCTTGATCCGTTTGAATCGAAGAAACCTGACGCCTGATCGTAAACGACGAGATCGCGCCGATTACCGAGCGTTCCCGATGGCATCATCATTGGCCGGCCGTTTCCAGCATCGACAAACTTCGCCGTCGCATTGATTACTTTTTGACTGCGGGCCATTTTCAAGAAACCTGAACGTGCTTTTTTAAGTCGCTCGGAAATGTCTTTGTTGATTGAACTTCCTAACTGGAACGACTGAAGCTCCTCGTCGCTCAAAAGCAATCGCTCGAATCGGTCTTGGTTAAGATTGCGAATCGCTTCAAAGCACTCGTAAGCGACTTCTTCAGCAGAAATGAGACGCCAATCGTCAATGGTTCCGTTTTGATCTTTGTCGATTCCCCATCGAGTTCCCGCGGAGCTGAGCCAGCGGTAAGCATCAGTGCGTCCATCAAAATTTGTATCGATGTCACGATAGACTTCCAAACCATTGTTGTAATACGACCATTGGTCAAGCTTGTTGTCTTTGTTGTTGTCGACAAACCGACGCAAGATTCGTCCGCTTGAATGGTGAACGATAAAGCCAGACGGATTGTCAGTCGTCGCAAAAGTACATTCTTTGAGAACGGCAACGCCTGGTTTTTCGTACTCGACTGATTGCTTGGGCGTGATGTCCATTGCCTGTTGAAGCTTCGACGATTGAGCCTCCGTAGTCGAACAAAAGCCAGTCATCACGAGAACAACGAACGCCACTGGAAGGGAACGCAGAAAATTGCGTTGGCTGAATCCAAAAATCATTGGGAAACCTGTGTGAGTATCAAGAGAAATCCGAAAGCCGGAATTGCAAAATTGGCTGAAAAGTTGCACCAAGAATCAATTACCTGCACTAGTTCTAAAGAGCGGGCGATCAAAAATGACTAATTACCTCTCAACGACAATCTATTCGTAGACTTAGGTTACCTGATTTTGCTATTTCATAGAAAGGCATACCTTTTACGATTGTGTCGAATTGTTTACGAGTCTTGGTAATTTTTGACGGCTAAGCAGGCGAGGCCAGTCAATCGAATAGGCGATCTCACAACCGATGAACGCAAGTTCCGAACTTGAATCGCCTAACCTAATTAGCGGGATCCAATTCACTGGGATGTGTTTTTTGTGGCCTTGGAAGCCAAACATTTCTAATCCATGGTGAAAAATCAAATTACGTTCGCCCAAACAAGAGTGATAACCGATCATTTTCGTTCCAAGAATGCGAACCGGATTGGTGTTGGAACATTTTTTGACGTAAGTTTGATTTGGGCTTGGATTGGTGCCAAATTTCGACGATAAAACGTTGACCAAACCCCGTTTGACAGTTGGGCTGGAATTCCTAGAATACCCAATTACGAAATCGGGATACCATCGCAGCGAAGCTTGTCTTGAACAACTTGCACAAAAGTGGTGGTGTTTTTCCTGAACCTACAACTAGGGTTTTGGTCTGATGGTAATGAGGGCGTGTAGCTCAGCTGGTTAGAGCGCGTCGCTGATAACGACGAGGTCCCAGATTCGAATTCTGGCACGCCCACTGCGGATGGGATCAATTTCGGTTCTAATCCGCGTGAAATTTTTGGGGATGTAGCTCAATTGGGAGAGCACTGCCTTTGCAAGGCAGGGGTTGAGAGTTCGAGCCTCTTCATCTCCACTCGAAACGCCTGTTCAAAATTTTGAACAGGCGTTTTTTCATGCGCGTTGACTGGATAACAGCAGAAATTGGTTTGATTGGGAGCAATCGCGAACTCAACGGATAAACTCTAATCGCCCACAAATTCTATTCGTTTACTCCACCAGTTTGAAACGCGCGATAACGGCCGGCAGCAGTTTGACCGACTTTGCCATATAAGTGTGTTCTTGCCGGTTTCTTTGATTGGATCGCATTAAGTGATATTCGCTTTGCGTGCGAAATAGCATTCGAGAAGAAATCAGCCAATTCGTCTTACCCCCGTTTTTAGATTTCCAAGTCGTTTGGTATTCTATTCGTCTCTCTTTAACTACTGCAGCGTTTTTTTCCGCGATCGTGAATTGCGTTAAATGGACACCACATTTCGGACACCACATTTACGAGCCAGGCTAACCACCTGATTGATTGACCACATGGCGAAACGACAAATTGCAGTAACTGGCTTTGGCATTAATAGTGCGCTGGGCAACGGTATTGAAGCGAATAAGCTTGCGCTCGAAGCTGGAAAATCCGGAATCGTTTCGACTCAGCCGACTTGGGAGCAGCACAAGTTTAAATCGCTGGTCGCTGGGAACATTGTGCTCGACGGTCTCAAAGAGATTTTCGATCGAAAGCTCAGCCGCTTCTTGGGTGATCCTGCTTTGCTTGCTGCGGCTTGCATGAAAGATGCGATTAAACACTCTGGGTTGACTGACGAAGAAGTTCAATCTCCAGACACTGGAATCATCGTCGGCACGGGCGCGGGCGCTAGCATCACTGACGTGTTATTCATGTGTCAGCGTTTGGAAAAAAGAGGCGCAGCCAAAGTCGGCGCTTATCATGTTCCGCTGATCATGGGGTCGTCGCTTTCCGCAAACCTCGGAAGTATTTTTCAAATCCACGGCCATTCCTACACGATCACCTCGGCTTGCGCGACTTCAGCACACGCGATTATGATCGGAATGGATACGATTCGATCCGGTCGACAGAATCGAGTTTTCGTTGGCGGCTCAGAGGACATCAACATCTATTCCGCTGGATCGTTCGACGGCATGAACGCACTTTCTTCGGCCTTCAACGACACCCCAGAAAAGGCTTCGCGCCCCTTGGACAAAGCCCGAGACGGTTTTGTTTTTTCTGGTGGCGCTGGGATTCTGGTTCTTGAAGAACTTGAAATGGCAAAAGCCCGAGGATGGTCGTTCCAAATGGCGTCGGTGCCCAACAAGCGATGGAAGCAGCCATCACTGATTCAGGCATCGCCAAAACGGACATTGATTACGTCAACTTGCATGGCACTTCCACTCCTGTTGGTGATACGGCGGAGTTACAAGGCGTCATCAATGTTTTTGGAAATGACGTTCCGAAGTTTTCTTCCACTAAATCAATGACAGGACATGCACTCGGAGCGGCAGGATCTCAAGAAGCGATTTTTTGTATCTTGATGATGCAAAATGGATTCATCGCTCCGAATATCAATCTCGACGATCCTGATGAACTTGTCGCGGATCTACCGGTGGTTAAAGAGCCGACAAAATCCGATGTCAATATCGTACTGAGCAACTCGTTTGGATTTGGTGGAACCAATTGCAGTTTGGTCATTTCCAAAGAACCCGTTTAAGTTCTTTAATTTAGGATTTTCAAAGGCCGAACTCAATGAACTTTTTGCCGGTCACCTTAGCTGACAGTTTGCCTGCCGAACTAGTTCACGACGCGGAACAGTGGTGGGAAACTCTTGGCGATGCGGACCGATTCGAGCTGCGGCAACTCTGCGATGGTCGCAAGGATTTGTTCTTGTTTGAAACGTTTTCTGAAGCTGAGCACAAACCCAAGATTTCGGGTGGAAAATTCATCCCTGGCGCAAACGAATTCGGGATTGAGGATTGGGGCGAAGACTACTTTCAGCACTTACTCGATCATCCCGAACTAACGATCGTACACGACCCAACTCGGCGCACTTTTCATATTGGTTGTTCGCGACACCTTCACGCTCGCCTATGTTTCGCACAAGGATCGTTGACCAGTTCCTTCGTCTGTCCGTTTGGTTTCAACGATTGCAGAATGCACACCATTCTGGGCAATCGTTCTTCGGTACATTTACGACTCATTCAACGCAAGAAACTCGTATAGACCTTGAGGTCTCGCCGAGTTTGCGGGTCACGATTCTCTTGCACCGCATTTTCCGGTCAGCAAACCGTCTTCTACGAATCTTGATTGTCGATTGCAGCGATTTCATCCATCGCTTGTTGCAAAACGTCTGCATCGATTCCAACGAGATTGGATCTGTCGGGAAAACGACCCTCATTTACATCCGCGATATATTCCTTGAATGCAGAGACGCGCTCGGTTTGCATCTTTCTACGTTCAGCCGCGAAATCTCGATAGGCTTTGGCGTGTCTTGGAATTCGCTCATCGTAGTCGCCGAGAATATCGCACGAGAATAAGAACTGCGTATCGCAACCTGTTCCCGCCCCAAGCGACATCAACAGCATCTTTGTCTTAGACGAAAGATACGAAGCAAGTTCGTGAGGGACGACTTCCAACTCGGCTGCATACGCTCCAGCGCTTTCTAGCTCTTTCATCTTCACGAACAGTTGTTTCGCTTCTTCGACCGTCTTCCCAATCGCTCGGTATCCTGTCCAAGTCACATGCCGAGGAACCAACCCCAGATGACCGACGACGGGGATTCCTTCTCTTGCCATCGCCTCAATGATGAACGGACTCGCGGAACAGTAGACTGAACTAGCACCCAATTCGAGCGCACTAAATCCAACACGGATCGCTTCTTCCGGAGAAGCCATTCCATGTGGAGTTGCGGCAGAAAGAAAACTATTGGGCGCTGCCTCGACCAATTTGGGCAGTCGAGCCTGGGCTTCGGGCGAGTCAAAACTGCAACTCATCAAATCGACGCCGGCCTCAGCAGCGGCTGTCGCTTCTTCAGGTGATTTCACATGGATGTGCGTCAAACACCGCTTGCCTTTTAGCTGTTGCAAGTCGTAAACGGTATATCTTTTTCGTGGTCTTAACATGCCCAAATCGTAGTGGAACAAGTACCCACGGACAACGGTTCTTGGAATTCGCCCAGTAAAACTGCAGAGTCGCTTTCGAAAAAAGTTGCCGCTTTGAAACCACTAATATGAAAGTTTTTGGGTGACTCTTGCTGAGAGCGCCGCCCAAGACATGACTCATTTATTGCTTGTTCGCCTAATCGGTTGTTGAAATTGGGTCTTGCGCAATTCTGGAAGCTTCCGGCAAAAGTGCCCACCAGAAAGTGCCACACAAATCAACCAGAGTCGAATTTAATTCAACACTGGGTTCTCGATACAGATTCTCTGGGCACCTGATTACCTATTTATCAGCACACATTTCAATCAGTTTTCCCAAAGTTCTCCAATTTCGAGAGGTTGCTCTGAGCCTCAACTTTTTCTCAATAAAGTTGTTGGTCAACTTTGTCTTACTAAATCCACTTGGGCAATACAAATAAGCCACGTCGCCGCGAATGGAAACGGCGTCATCGCCGTGGTCAAGACTTTCAAGGGCTTTGACATCAGACTTCTTTGCCGGCTCGGACAAAACAGCGACGCAAATCGCGGCAACATCTTTATTCTTATACGGGCAATTCTTTATCGCTTTTATAAAGAAGCTCGCTTCGCGCACCATCACTGGAACTTCGTATCCAAATTGCGACTTAATCGTTTTTGAAATCAGCAACTCAAGTGAATCCTGATTCTTTGCCGATTCGAATACGACATTGCCACTTTGAATGTAGGTTCGAACGTTAATGAAACCGGCATCACCCAAAGCGGAGCGCAGATCGGCCATCTTGATTTTGTTCTTGCCGCCCACGTTGATACCGCGCAGCAAAGCCACAAACGTTTTCATTTCTAATCCTGATCGCGATGTTGCCTTGGTTCAGTTGTCGATGCCAGGAGCTAACACTCTGGTCTGACTCCTAGGTAACCGCCAGTGCTAACTTTTGGAGGTCTGCAACCGTTCTTCGATAATTTTCAAATGATGTGTGATGTGCCCCACCATGATGTATGCCGCAGCTCTAACCGACATGTTTTTCCCATCACCGGAGCCTTGGCGAAGCCAACTGTCAGCTTGCTGACGCTCAAACATCGCCGTGTTGCCTTTTCGTAAGTGCTCAAATTCATTGATCAAATCTGGAAGCACAACATGCGAGTAGTCAGTGTTGCTAACGAATGCGTCTTGATCAAAACCAGGCAAAGACGTGGCGTCACCGGCCGCGAATCGGCAAGCTCGATATCCGAAAATCCGCTCGGTATCAACGCAGTGCCCAATCACTTGTTTGATGTTCCAGGTGTAGGGCGGATGAACGACTTCGGCTTCCTCTGGCGAAACACCCGACAACTGCTTTCGAATCTCATCAGTTTGAGAACTCAACAACTCAACAATCGGTTCATTTCCGACCAACGAAATGTAAGCTTCAAAGTAGTCTAAGTATTCGCCGGGATGCGGCCGTCCGGGATCATTCATCTTTGTTCACTTAATAAGAAGCCAAAAGAAGCGCTATTAGATTTAAATTCCAATGTCCGCCAGTCTATCCTGTTTAACAACGATTAACATTGCCAAGCCTCGATTTTGGTAGTTCCTGACAATTTGATCCTTGGGTCGAGCGTAAATAGAGAGGTCACTTTTGGATTACGCTACTTCAAAAGAGCCTGAGTTCCTGCAACAATACTTGAAATTCGTCGCATCAATGTGACGTGTATTAAGCAAAGACGCGCAGCCCGAGGAGATTGAGGCTGCGTATAATTTCAGGAGAGAGTTGCAATGTTGAAAAGCATTTCGGTAGTCGTGTTGGTTTTAATCGCTTTAACGTCCGTACCGTTAGAGGCACAAATTTTCAGGCGACTGGCCCCCGCAGTTCAGCAACGCGCTAACAGTCCACAGCCCACCTACCAACAACAGTACGTTCAGCGCCCGGTTGTTCAACAACGACAACCCACTCTCAATCAGTACGCATTGCAAGCGAATCGAACGACACAAGTTCAGCGGCAATCACCTGCAAACTGTGCCTGCAATCAAAACCGACAACCAACTCAAGTCAGGGCTTACGCTCAAAGCCCAGTCACCAGCCGCTCGGTAGTGCGAACCAATCCCGTAAGCCCAACTGTCACGCGACAGCCTCAACGCTACAACGTCTACTATGATGCTCGAACCAATCGGTCTTACCTTCGTCCAGTTCAGGCAGTTGCCCGCACCGTTCAAAACTCGAACTTGACACCTGTCGTGCGACGCCAACCCCAGCCAACCGTTGCATCCACGCAACAGTATGCTCCTCAACCCAACTCAAACATCAACCAATACGACATTGCCCGTCAGAACGCCACTCGCAATGTAGCTCCAGTGGTTGCTTCGAATCCTCCATTACTCAATGCTCCGATTTCGAGTTCGGCAACAGCCCCTCCGAGCACACAAGTGCCAATGGTTCAGTCGACTCAGCCAGTTGCTCGAAACGCCGCGCCTGCTCTCAACGCTCCGGTAGGAACGTTGACGGTTCAGCCAGCGGAGCCTGTCGAAGTTACAACAAGTGCTGTAGCTCCTGCTAAACTTGCCGAGCCAGAAGTGGCTGCTCCTGCGGAAAAGTCATTTTCAGTTTTGAACACAAAAACTCCTGAAGCAGCACCTGTTCAGCCTGCGACTGAAGTTAAAAAAGAATCTGCTGTAGATGCCGTACCTCCGACAAGCGTTGAGAAAGAGCCAGTGACTCCAACTTTGGCCGAACCAGAAACTGCGTCGCCAACGGAAGCTGAACCTAAATCGGAAGACGCTTCCGAAGAGCTATTTCTTGAAGAGCCAGGCTCAATTGAGCCAGCCACCGATTCAGAAGTCGGTGAAATTTCAGAATTGGAATTCGAACCTGGCAAATAGAAAAACAGCGCCGCAGTAATGAGACAATTGAGCAGTGGTATTCGTGACTCGAATGAGCCATCGATGCCGCTGCTTTTTTTGCAGGTGAATGCCCAAATCTCCGGCGACTTTCCATCGAACCAAAACTTTCAAAAACAAAATGGATTAAATAATGAAGAGACTTATGCTTGCTCCACAAACACAAATGTTGACATGCCGCCCAGCTCATCTAATTGCCAACATCATGGCGGCGGTCATTATTTTGACGACGTCTTCAGCAGTTTTTGCGCAAGACGGCGGACTCGACACTTCAACGTTTGATAAATCAATTCGCGTTCAGGATGACCTATTCAAGCACGTCAACGGTGCTTGGCTGGAGTACACGAAAATCCCCGAAGACAAATCGAATTACGGTTCGTTTGGAAAGCTTGCAGATCAGGCTCAATTTCAAATCAGGCAACTTGTTGAGAAGACCGCCCAGTCCGAGCACGAAAAAGGAAGCAATGCTCAAAAGATTTCTGACCTCTACAAAGCGTACATGGATCTTGATGCCGTAAACGCCAAAGGCCACCAACCTCTTGAGGCTGAGTTAGAGAAAATTCGTCAGCTTCAAACGAAAGAAGATGTCTGGAAACATTTTGGAGCTTTGTCACGGATCGGCGTTAGTAGCCCGGTTGGATTTTTTGTTTCACAAGACGCGGGTGACGCGACGCAGTACATGTGCCAACTGATTCAAAGCGGCATGACGCTTCCGGATCGCGACTATTATCTCAAGGACGATGAAGCGTCAAAGGCGACACAGGCAGCTCTTAAAACTTACGCGCAAACTCTGTTTGATTTGGCTGGGATTCAAGGCAGCGAAGTCGCCGCCGATGAGATCTTGAAAATCGAAACGAGTCTAGCTGAGATTGCTTGGGAACGTGTGAAACTTCGAGACGCTGAGAAACGATACAACAAAACGAGCTTTGCCGACTTGCAGGCAATGACCAAAGACAAATTTAATTGGTCAGCCTTCTTCGCCGCAGCGGATGTCAGCCAACCCCCAGTAAA
>CAYMFZ010000211.1:0-8810 GCA_964389585.1 uncultured Pirellulaceae bacterium
CCACTACAGGTTTTGAAATACCCTCTAGGTAAGTGACTTAGGCTTCCAGCCTGAGAGGAGCAAGGAACTCAGGCTGGAAGCCTAAGACACTTTGAGTCCGAAGCAGCAAAAACACAAAATGCCCTGCTAAAAAGATTCACCAATTAGCTCGAACATTCCACTTGTGTAATTCGTTAGCGTTTTCAAATACCACGGTGTCAAAACAATGATGGTCCCAACGACGGCAACGATCCTGGGCGCGAACGTCAAAGTCTGCTCTTGAATGCTTGTTACCGTTTGGGCAATGCTGATGAAAAGTCCAACAACGAGGCTGACGATTACAATTGGTGCAACCAACAACAAGGAAGTCATCATTAAGTCGCGGCCGATCATGACGGCGTCTTGAAATTCCAATTCCATTTTCTTCTCCAAGTTCCTGAATGTTGGTTAGTCGACTCTTTGGCCAAACATTCAACATCACCATCGAATAAAACTTCCGCGACTACCGTGTCTTGAATCTGCTCAGCCTGCTCGTCTTCGCGGTCGGCTCGCCCTTCTCTACCTTGTGCTTTGTATAGGCGTCAATGATTTGGGCGACCAGTGGAGCGTCATCAAACACCGCAAGGATTTTTGAGATTTGGCGTTTTTCTAAACTATCCAGAAGTTTCGCCGCGAATTCCAAGTCTCCTCGATTCGCAAACTCCTTCAAGTAATTCGCGGCCTGTTCCGCCTCGAGTTTTTCAAACCATCCCTTAACGGCATCGACGCGAATCGTAATTTCGTCATTCGCTACGTCGTCAGTCGTTTTGCCTGTTTTCTTTTCGAGCGTTGATAGAACTTTCGTCTGTTCGGTCAGCGAGAGATTTTCTTGCTTCAGAATTTCAGCGGCTTCACGTGCTTCCATGATCTTCGCGCTGATCTTCTGCTCAAACGCCATTAACTCTTCCTGCTCACGCTTCAAGTCCTCAAACAGCAAGCCAATTCGCTCTTCTTCCTTCTGCAAGAATGTTTGCTTGTCGAAAAGCTTCTCTTCCTTCTGCATGATTGATTGAGCCAACTTGGTAACCGCTTCAACAGTCACAGGGGTTTCGGGACGCATGGCCACAGGCATCAGCTCAGTTTTTTCTTTGTCGTCGATCGGATTTGGGAACGCCGACGACGGATCCGTTTCGTCAAGGGCGGCCACTTCTTCTGGATCGGGTTCGGTTGGTTTTGTGAGATACCACGAGACGCCCGCCGACGCAGCGAATAAGACAGCGCCGACCAAGATGGCTCCAATGAGAGACTTCATTTCTGCTTTCCTTCAAATCAGTTGGCAAACAGCCGACTTAAGTATTGTTCGTCGGCGACATGCTGTTCAGTCGTTCGCCGGTGTTGTTCAAGCTTTTTGGTTTGCGATGAAACAAAATTTTCAAGTGCATCTTTTTTCGAAACTTGCACTCGAAGTTCGTTTCGAATGGTTTCCAACAACGAAGTCGCTTCTTCGATGTCGTTTTCGTTTTGCATAATCTTTGATTGAACCAAACCAACGCAGTGCATGGCTATTTGAAGGCTCGAAGCGTTTGGCTGAAGCATGGACGAGACTTGCTGCGATTCTTCAAGTTCGATCTTTAGTCGTCGAGCTTGATCCCAAAGTGAGCTGACAACGGCATCCTGTTTTTGAAATTTGGCTTGAATCAAATCCAGTTGTTGCTGATGAAGCACGAGCACTTGCCCAAGCGATTTCAGTTGTTTGAGGTCGGGTGATTTCACGAAACAGCCTTCCATTGTTGAGCCAAAATTTGCATCGCTTGCGTGGTTGATTCAATGTTCGATGGCGATCCCAGATCCTGTTTGAGAAATTCGCAAACGATTGGGTATAGCTCGATGGCTTTGTCGGTTTGCGGCGAAACGCCGGCTTGGTAGGCTCCAACCTGAACCAAATTGACCACGTCTTGGTAGCGAGTAAGGATTTGCCTTATCGAAACCGCGTTTGCCAGATGCGTCGGATCCACCAGTTCACGAAACAGACGACTGGCACTTGGTAATACGTCGATAGCTGGAAAATGGCCCGCGTTTGCAAGCTCGCGATCCATCACAATGTGCCCATCGAGAATCGAGCGAGCTGCGTCGGCCACTGGGTCGTTCATGTCATCACCCTCGACCAAAACAGTCAGCAATCCCGTGATTGATCCTCGGTTGGAATTGCCCAATTGTTCAAGGAGCGATGCCAGTTTTTGAAAGACTGAAGGCGTGTAGCCGCGACTGGTAGGCGGCTCGCCAAGCATCAGGCCGAGATCACGCTGCGCCATTGCGAATCGAGTCAGGCTGTCGAGCATCAACAATACGTTTTGTCCGGTTTCGCGAAAGTAGTTGGCGATTGCGATTGAGGATTCGGCCGCGCGAACACGCGAAAGCGGACTTTCGTTTGAGGTGGAAACGATGACGACAGATTTTGCCAAACCTTGTTCACCTAACGCTTCCTTGATAAACGGAAGCACTTCCCTGCCCCGCTCACCAATCATCGAGACCACGTTCATATCTGAGTTGGCATGCCGAGCGATTTGCCCAAGCAACGTGCTTTTGCCAACACCGCTGCCGGCGAACAAGCCAACCCGTTGGCCTTGTCCCATGGTGAGAATTCCATCGATGGCTCGCTGGCCGGTCACAAATTTTTCCGTGATCGGTTTGCGTCGAAGTGCGTTGGGAACATCATTTGCGATGGGTGCTGTTTTGCACCCGACAAGTGGCCCTTTGTTGTCAATCGGTTCGCCGATCGAATTGATCACGCGACCCAGCAGACCTGCGCCAACGGGAACACGCATCGAGCGACCGAGAGTTCGGACGGTGTCACGTCGTTGAAGTGAATGGTGCGATCCGAATGGCATAATCTGCACGAGATCGTCAGAAAATCCAATTACTTCAGCCAAGCAAGTCTGATCACGACTTTGAATCTCAACCAACTCGCCAACCGACGCCGGAAGGGAAACAGTGATCGAACCTTGGACACTCTTCAATTCACCCGTGACCTGAAATGAAGAACAATTTGAAAGTCTTTGTTGGAGCTTCTGCTCATCGAGTGCTAGTTCAATCATTGATGACCTCCAGCAAGCGGTCTTCGATTGATTCGAGTTGCTTGGCTAAATTGGATGTCAACGCGTAGCCGTCGTAGTTGAAACGGCATTCACCTTTGGGAACTGTTTGGTCTTCTTTGAGTTCAAGTTGGTTAGTAGGCAAACCAATTTTCTCAATCATCGGCTCGACAATCGAAACATCTTGCGGGTTAAGCTGAAGCGATACAGGAGCGTCGGGGCGATCAAGAGCTTCAAGAATCAGTTGCTCAAGTCGATCTGCCGCCAATGTTTCGTTATTGCCGATAACTCGTTGCATCACAATCGAAGCGATTTGAACCGAAGCAGCGGCGAGTTGTTGTTTTGAATGTTGGCTTTGAGATTGAACCGACTCAACGGCAGCCTGGATCGACTTGATCAGTTGATCCGTTTCAACTTGATTGGTGGTTGCTGAACTCAATGCAGATTGCGCGGGCTGAGTCGGGCGCGCGTCGAGATCGCCTGGGCTGACAATTTCAGCGCCGACGAGCGGTCGTTCGAGTTTTATTTGAAGAGTTGTCATTGATGGTTAGTTCAGCGTGATGTCGCCCGACTCGTCAAGTTTGCCAATGACGTCAACCAGTTTTTGACGTGCTTCATCTATTTCTTCTTGCGCGACGCCACTCTTGTATTCCATTTCTTCTTCGATAGTTTGTCGCGCACGTTTGGAAAGGTTGCCCAGCAGCTTTTTTGACAACATCGGGTCTGCCTTTTGAAGTGCGACAATCAGAATGTCGGTTTCGACTTCACCAAGAATTTTTTGCACGTCGCGATCGTCGAGTCGAAGCAAATCATCAAAGACATAAAGCTTCGAACGAACTTGCTCAATCAACTCAGGATTCTCTTCCGTCAAACGCTCAATCAAAGTCTTGCGCATGTCTTTGGGCAACGACCTCATCAGCTCGGCCAAGACTTTGGCCTGGTCGACTTTGTTTTCGCGGCTCTTGATCGAGTTTGCCTTGTCAAAACTTGAACGCAGAACTTGTTTGACGATCTGTTCTGAGATAGTCGATTCTTGACTCAAGAAGACAACGGTGTCGGACCGTGTTTCTTCCTGCGAAATGTTCTCAAGCACCGCCGCAGCGAGCGGAGTCTCGAGTTGACGAAGGACGAGGGCGATTGTTTTTGGGTGGTCGTGTTCGAGTGCGGTTGCGATCTGGTAGGCATCAAGCTTGTTTAAGTCATTGACGATGTTGTCGGAAACTTCGATTGGCGCAAAAGATTTGGGTTTCACTTTCTTCGCGGCTTGGGCTTTGGCCACAATATCCGGCTCATCCTCATTGGCAAGCGCTTCGGTCTCTTCGCGAATCTGAGGGCCAAGTGTTTCGAGCGCGAATGCGAAATAGTTGTTGAAGTCCTGGACGACGTACTCGATTTCGTCATGACTTGGCGGATCGAGTTTTAATTCCTGAAGCAAACGCTGAACGTAAGTTGCCTTGGTGGGGTTCATCGACTTAAACGCAGCCGTAGAAGCATCCTCGCCGAGTACACTCAGCAGCAACGCAAGTCGTTCATCGGTAGTCAGAGTAAGCATGAAGTTGAGTTGAAGCAGGGTTTGGCTGGTTTAGTTTTTGAATTCGCTATTAAACGTTTTAAGTTTGACAATTCGTCTACGCGGCTCGCTTCTGCTGAACGTCATCGGCCTTGTTATTGGAGTCAACGTTTGACCACGACTCGATGATCTTGGAAAAGACCTCAGGGTTTTGCTTGACTAGGTCGCTGAGCTGATTGACTTGTGAGCCACGATCAGAAAGCTCTGGCGCGGCGGACGGGTCCGGTTGCATTTTCTTGAATGCTTTTCTGGCGACAAAGAAAGCAATGATGGCTGCGATTCCCAGCGAAATGTTCTTAACCAGTTCGTTGATCTGATCCCAAGGCATCGCAAACGCCTCCGGCTCGATTTCCGGTGGAACGACGAAGTTGACGAACTGAACTGAGATTTGATCTCTGGCTTCCTGGAACCCAACGGCTGACTTGACCGTCTCCTGGATTTTCGCGCGTTGCTCGGGAGTGTCTTCTTTTACTGCGGCCAAGTTCACTGCAACGGCGACTGTTAGCCGATTGAGTGTTGGTGTCGAAGATGATTCTTGTCGTTCGATCTTCGAGGTTTCGTACTCGCTGGATAGGTCTTCCGTTTTGGATGTGACACTGCTCTTGCTAGAGCTTGAAGCCGCATTGCCAACGTTGGTTCCGGTGCCGGCAGCGCCAATTGGCCTCATTGGTGCTGCAGTTTCAGTGATGTTCTTGATTGTTTCATTGGTAAGAACTTTCTCCGGGTCGAGCTCAATCGAGGTTGAGGTGCCAACTGTGAAAGTGAAGTCCGTGTTGACTTCGACGCGTGCGTTTCCATAGTCGAGAAAGGCAGAGAGCATGGACTCGGCTTTTTGAGCGAGTTCACGATCTCGCATGATGCGAAACTCTTCTTGCTTGGTTAGCTGCCCCATCGTTTCATCAGTCGCATAGAGGTTGCCCATCGTGTCGGTAATCGAAACTCGCTCAACCGACAAACCTGGAACGGCACTCGCGACAATTTTTGCGACGGATGTAGCCTGTGATTCACCAAAATCCGCGTTGAGGGAAACTTCGAGAACAACAGCAGCTGACGGGGCTGTTGAGTGGCGGATGAAGTGTTGCTTCTTGGGAATGCTTAAGTGGACTTTTGCCGTCGAGATGGCGGGAAACCGATGAAGCGATTGCTCAAGTTGTTTCTCAAGATTGCGTCGACTTTTGTTGGCTTGATTGACCGGGTTTTCCCATGCGTTGTGTGTTTCCAAAGTCGGAGCGTTGCTGCGAATGCCAAGATTGGCGGTCTCGATCTGAGCTCGAGGCAAATTGCGGCTGTCGACCAAAATGATCGAGCCTGTACCTTTGACTTGATATGCGATGCCTGCGGTATCAAGTGCGTCGATGGCTTTGCCCGCCTGCTCTGGGGCCAGGTCGCTCGCGAGGATGACATAGTTTGGTTGAGTAGACCAGACTCCAACGCCAGTGATTCCGCCAATGCAAATGACCAGCAAAATTGCCAAGCCAAACCGCGCGGCAGCCGTCGAGTCTTTCCATATCAGTAGCGACTGATCTAAAAAAGATTTCAAAGTCTGCATGGTTTAACTTTCTTGCGCGGGGGACGCGATTTGTTTGGTTGTTGATAAAACAACAATCAACTTTTTTGAACAATGATCTAAAACTGCATCCGCATTAATTCGTTGTATGAATCAATCAACTTGTTTCGAACTTCCATGAACATCTGAAACGACAACTCGGCATTCGCAACGGCCAAAACAACTTGCTCAACGTTATCCGTTCTTCCATGAACCAAATCTTCAATGGCCTGGTCAGAACTGACTTGGGCCTCGTTTGTTTGCGAAACAAAGTTATCAACCAATTTGGAAAAGCCAGCACCACCACTGGTGGAACTGCTCTTGTTTGTGGCCGGACTGACTGCCGGGGCTTGGCCTGTTTGGCCAATCGGTAAGTTGGCTCCCACCGGGTTCATCGTCGACCTTGTAACAATGACAACGTTTGTTCGATCATCTGCTTAAATGACGTGAGCGCCTTTAAGTTCGCTTCGTAGGAACGGCTGGCCGTGATCAAGTCAACCATCTCGTTCGGTAGTTTCACATTTGGCATCGTGACATTTCCGTCTTCGTCCGCGTCCGGATGACCCGGTGCGTAGATAGTCGGAAAGGGTGTTTCGTCGGTTTCCTGTCCAGCGATCCGAACGCCGCGTAGGCCTGTTGAGTCGGATGCGTTTGGATCGAGCATCGCCGAAAAGATCAACTGCTTTCTTTTGTATGGTCCGCCCTCAACTGATTGCGTCGAGTTTGCGTTGGCGATGTTGTTGGCCACGACTTCCATCCGCAAACGCTCGGCGGACATGCCGGAGGCACTAATGTCGGCGGCTGAGAATAGTTTTGAAAACATGGCTGACTCTTAAGGTTGTTGAAAAGTGTGATCTGGTTCGAGGTTTGCGCCTAAGACTTTCTAGACCGAACTTGGAATTTGCTGTTAGCCTCTCATTGATTTCTGGAGGATGCCCATTTTGGAGCCAAGCAACTGGGTCAGCGTTTGGTATGCCATTGAATTTTTCTTAAGCAGCGCGAGCTCTCGTTCAAGGTCAACGTTGTTTCCGTCTGCGCGGGATGTCAGGCCTTCGACGTTGCGTACCGCGAGTTGGGTGATGTCTTCTGGTCCTGTGTCTGAATCCTCAAGCTTGTTGAGAAACTGCTTGAACGAAAGCTCTTGAGCCTTGTACTGCGGCGTGTTCTCATTCGCGAGGTTTTGGCCAGTGACTCGGTGGCTTTCGTGCGCGAACTGAATCGCGAGCCCAAGTGTTTTGAAATGTTGAGATATGTCGGTCATGTAATTTGGTTCGGTTGGGTCGTGCTTGCGGCTGAAGTGTATGGGCTAAGTTTGCGGTTTGCCGCACGGTTGCACGCTATTTTTCCCGATGTATTCGAGTTTTGGCCTGTCGAACTGATAGCGAAAACCTGAATCACAAAAAGGGAAAAACCTCATACAAAACGTCCTCGCCACGCTGGATCTTTTCAATGTCGCGAAGGCTCAACGGACGGACGAAAAGCCAAATCGTGATCGGCAAATGCCCGAATCATTCAGATAGGAACCGATAGCACATTCTTGCCATCGTGTTCAAACAGGGTCACAGCACTACAAAGCATCCTTGCAAGGGCGATTAGCTCGAGGGCGAATACATGGATATTGCAACAATCATCGGATTGGCGTCAGGCTTCGGTCTGATCCTTCTTTCCATTGCGATGGGTGGTGGTGGAGGACTGGGGCCCTTTATCGATATCCCTTCGATGATGATCACGATTGGTGGTTCGATTGCCGCGCTGTTTATTAACTTTCCGATGAAGGTTTGTTTCAGCTCGATGGGCGTGATCAAGAAGTGTTTCTTGGTGAAGCTTCCTGAGGCTCCGGACGTCATTTCACAGTTCAAGAACTTGGCCGTCATTGTTCGTAAGGACGGAATGTTGGCGCTTGAGAAAGAGCTTGAAAATATCGATGACGACTTCATGAAGCGTGGACTGGAAATCGTCATCAGTGGAGCAGAAGAGCCGCAAATTCGGCAAGTTCTCGAGACGGAGCTGGCGGCGATCGAGTCTCGCCACATGATTGGCAAAAAGATTGTGGAATCGACAGGTGCCGCGGCTCCAGCGTTTGGAATGATCGGAACGCTTGTCGGACTCGTGCAGATGCTTCAATCACTTGACGATCCCAGCAAGATCGGTGGCGGTATGGCCACCGCTTTGTTAACAACGCTGTACGGAGCGATCATCGCGAACGTGGCTTGTATTCCGTTGGCTGGAAAATTGGAAACGCGATCTCAAGAAGAAGTCGCCGTTCGCGAGTTGATGATCACCGGCATCACGGCGCTGGCACAAGGTCTTGCTCCACGTGCGGTCGAAGACAACTTGGTCGCTTACTTGTCACCAAAATCCAGAAACACGCTTCAAAGCGAAGCAGCGTAAGACTTCCAATTCGAAACATTCAAATACCTCGGCAAACCCGATAGCTCACTAAAACAAACGTAAGCGTCATGGCAAGAGAAAAAACGCCACCGCCTCCTGGCGACGATATTCCCGCTTGGTTCATGACCTACAGCGACGTGATTACGCTTTTGATGACGTTCTTTATTCTGCTGCTGACGTTTGCCACAACGGAGCCAGAGCGATTCGAAATATCAGTTTCCAGCACGTTCTCTAAGGGAGCCGCGACGGGAAC
>CAYMFZ010000212.1:0-1750 GCA_964389585.1 uncultured Pirellulaceae bacterium
CTCTTCGTCTGGCTCCAAGCGATCTTCTACGAGATCTTTGACACCGCTGGCCGCGCCTAAAATGTTGCCAGTTTGATAAGCGGCATTCCCTATCAGAATCGCACTCAAAACGAGGGCGAGCACGATCCAGCGCAAGATCGAGATCGTAAAGGCGGATTTGATTGCCTGACTCAATCCACTTCCGCTGACAATTCCCAGTCGCGCCGCCATTTCCTGAAGGACGATCGTGGTGAACACGGAAAAAGCGACTGCCCAAAGTAAAACGAAACCATATTGGCTTCCCGCTTTACTGGCCGTCATCACCGTTCCGGGACCGACAAACGCCGCTGTCACCAAAATGGCGGGTCCGATCCGAATTTTTCCTAAACTCACGGGCTGGCCTTAAAGTCGTTGAATTGGTCGGCTTTTAATTAAGTTGGATTTTGCGAGTGCAAAAAGACATATAAGCCTTCGATTAGACCATTTCGAAAAAGGCAACAACATTGGCTTTAAACATTCTTCAACAAATGTTTAGGGTGACCACTCGGGAATTTTCGAGTTTCAAATTCGGCGATACGTTGTTTTCAATGATCGTACTCAAAATGCCGACATAGTTTAAAGCGTCCGCTTTCGCACATCGAGTTCGCCAACACTGCCAACTGGAATTTGGGATATTTAGGTGGTCAATACGGATTTTGGTGTGACATATTGAACGATTCGTACCACGACATCCTAGCCACTCCCAAACGGCATCGGTAAGATGTAATAACTTTATAAAGACGGCTTTGAATCAGTTTGCAGCCGTATAAATTTGCTAAAATTCATCGTAGATTCTTCAGCTTTTGAATCGATTATCAAACTCACGTTACCTGAAAACAAACATGATTGTTCCTTCTCAAAAAATTCGCACTCTTGTTTTGCTCATCGTTGTGTTTGGTTTGGCCAATGTTTCGAACGGGCAAGAGTGGGCCCGAAAGATGTTCAAGGAATACAATCACAGTTTTGGCAAAGTGCCATTGGGTGAGATTCCCGAATTTCGATTCGAGATTGAGAACATCTACCAAGAGAACATTCGAATTCGGTCGGTCACTTCGAGTTGTGGATGTACGATTGCCACTCCAACCAAAACGTCACTTCGCAGTAAGGAAAAAGGCGAGATCGTTTGCAAATTCAACTCGCCTGCGGTTGGAGCCGGATTCAAACAAGCCACCGTAACTGTTCGTTTCGATCAACCATTTGTTGGTGAGTGCCAGCTTACCGTCAGCGGAGACATCGTGACTGGCGTAACTTTCTCGCCTGATCAAATTGATTTTGGACAAGTCACGGATAACGAGCTACCTGAAAAAACGATACGCATCACTTCGACTGGCCAACCTTCGTTTCGAATTGCTGACGTAAAAAGCACTTCGGCGCATATCAAGGTTACCGAAATTCGCGAGGTTCAACGAAGCGGAGGAGTTGTCGCTTATGACATGAAGACTCAGTTGAAGGATTCAGTGCCCAAGGGGTTTGCTCAAGGCGAATTGTATGTCGTCCTTGAGGATAACCCTCGGTTACGTGATCGAAGCAACAATCGCGTCTTGCGTGAAAAGCCAATTAGCTTTAACGCCAAAGTCGTTTCGCCGCTGCAAGTCGCACCCGAGGTTCTGACACTTGGCAAAGTTGAACCTGGAAAAGAAGTCACGCAAAAGGTGTTTCTAACGTCAAGTCGTCCGTTCAAAATCACAGACGTTCGATGTCACAGCGAAGCTTTCTCCGTAAAGGCGGAGGG
>CAYMFZ010000212.1:1760-5068 GCA_964389585.1 uncultured Pirellulaceae bacterium
AAAAAGTTCACATCGTTGAAATTTCTTACCGTGGCGAAGACAATCCTGGTCGACACGAGTGTGAATTGAGCTTCTACACTGACATGGACACGAGAGAATCGTCAGGCAAAATGAAGGCCATCGTCGAAATCGTCTCTAAACAACCTTAAGCGGTAGCCAGTTCGTCGAGTCGCTTTTCCGCATTGATTGCAAATTCGCTTTGATCGCACTTCTACTTTTGCGACTAGATCTACTGATTTGTTAGAGACTCAAGGAATTACGAATTCCGCAGCCGATTGGCTCCAAGAATGGCCCATAGGCAACTCAAAGCCAATTCGCTAATCTGTTTTCTTCCATTAACAAACACTAGGAAGCTCAATCAGATGGCCAAAGCGAAAGCCCGACACATTCTTGTCGACACACTTGAACAATGCGAAGCGCTCAAGACGCAGATTCTTGGAGGAACGGATTTCGCCGAAGCAGCGATGGAACACTCTAGCTGTCCATCTGGTTTGCAGGGCGGAGAACTAGGTGAGTTCGGTCCTGGCCAAATGGTTCCCGAATTTGATCAAGTCGTCTTCAGCGCGAACTTGAATGAAGTCCAAGGGCCAGTCAAAACCCAGTTTGGTTACCACCTTCTAGAAGTCACTAGTCGCGAAGACTAGCCCTCGATTGACCTATTGCCCCTGATAAGATCCACCGGGCAATTGTGGCATCGAAATCGTAACCGGCGGCGTGGTCGTTAACTCGGCCCGCCAACTCGGTGGCATCTTCTTTTCAATCTCAATTCCCGTGAATGGCTTGGTCGAACGCGCTCCGTGTGCCAACGCCCACTTTGCCATGATCTCCAAGCCTTCTGACAGACTCACATCATTGGGCGGACCGAAAACTTCTTCCACTCGCGAGTGATCCGAGTAAGCGTGCATGACTTCGTTGCGGGCGTCGAGGTGTTCAACTTTAGGTGTGACACCCATCACGGCTCCGACTTCGTTGACCAGTTGGTTTACTGAATAGGGTTTGTCAGCGCCAATGTTGAAGATCTGATTTCTAGCGGCTGGCACCTCTGGTGATCGACAAATCGTCTCAGCGACAGGCCCCACATAACTGAACGCACGAGTCTGCTCGCCGTCACCGAAAATCGTAAGCTTCTTTCCTTGCATGATTTGATTCATGAAGATGCCAATCACGTTTCGGTATCGATCGCCAATGTTTTGAAACTCTCCATACACATTGTGTGGTCGAAAGATCACATAATCGAGTCCAAACATTTCATGCGAGCATTTGAGCTCTTGTTCGACGGCGAACTTCGCGACTCCGTAGGAATCTTCTGGCTGCGGGATCATGTCCTCACGCATCGGAAGTTGATTCGCCCCGTAAACTGCAATTGAGGAAGTGAATACAAAACACTTAACCTCAAAATTGATCGAAGCATTAATTAGGTTTACACTTCCAATCAGGTTGTTGTTGTAGTTGTAAACCTTGATGAAATGGCTAAGGCCCTCGGCAGCATAGGCAGCGAGGTGGTAGACGTAGTCAAACTCGTGCCGCGCAAACAGCGAGTTAACCAGTTGGCTATCACAAATGTCACCGCGAACGAATTCGACTTGGGGTGGCAGGTTTTCCTGAAAGCCACCACTCAAATCGTCGAGAACAACGACATCGTGGCCTGTCTTGATCAAATCGCGGACAACGTGGGCACCAATAAATCCTGCACCACCTGTAACAAGACATTTCATAGCTGTTCGACCTTCGTACTGTGAATCGGCTGGAACAGCAATCCTGTGTTGGCGAGATCTAAAACTTAAATCTCGGCTCAAGCGTTCCGTCAGGATTGCGTTCTTGCAATATCAACGTGTCGTCAATTTCAAGATGCCACCGCCAGACTTTCCGGTTTGCAAAGTATTCCAACAGCTTTGCGTTTTGTTCCGTTCCCATGTCTCGCGCCCACACAACGGGAGACGCATCGATATCGGAAGCGTTGTAAACCCATTCTTCGGTCGTCGGATATTCATCAGAATACGAAACGATGACCAAGTCATCCTTGGGGAGCTTCGACAAGGTTCGTTCAATCAAGTTTCGTGGGTGAACTCGCTTAGGACGCATGGTATGAACCAATACTGGAACAAACTTCAGGATCGCAAAAATCAACACGACCCGGACAATGACTGCTCCCGATAGAAACTTACTAGTCGTGTTTCTATTCCACGTTCGCATTCTACTTAAGCTGTTCACAGTCAAAGCCAAGAACAATGGTAGAGCTGGCGCCAGGTAATGTGGAAACATCCAGGACGATGCCAACAACGACTCTACAAAGAGCAAGCCTCCCAGCGTCAGCATCCCGAGCAATAGCCAATGGTCTTTACGAAGCGACCAATAGCCCAGCAAGCTGAGCCCTAAGCCCGGCAAGAAAAAGTACCAGAGCAACCAAAACTTTAACCGAACGTTGTTCAGGAAGATTCCAGTCTCGCGCAGCTTCATTTGTCGTTCGCGACCGAACTCGAAATAGAATCGCTCCATCCGTTCATGGACGAATGGCTCGGGTTCGTTCGGCTTTTTCCAAATCAACATTGACGAAGCGGAATACGTTTTGTCGTGAACCTGGTATGGCATCTTCGTGGCGTCACCAGTTACGGCGTGGTTGTATTTGCCCATCGCGAGCAAGCCGCCAACACCAATCAACACCACGGGTAAAACAGCACAAGCCAATTTTCGCTTTAAGCTAAATCGAGAAGAGGTAAACAGCCATCCGAGTAGTGCAGCAAACATCGGCAGGCTAACAAACAGGCCTTCCATCGGACGAGAATTGGCGAGAACTACAAGTCCAATCCCACAAAGAATTGCATCTCGAGTTTTTGCGTCATTGATGATTCGACGCGCTCCGCCATAGAGTAGGGCACCGCCTAAAAATGCCATGCCTCCACCCCAAAACGATTGCCCCCAAGCGTGAAGGATCGGTCCATTCAACGCGATCAGCAACCCGCCCCAAAGCGCCCAGATCGGAGTCGTCCAGACTCTCAGCATCCAATAAGTTGCAACACATCCCAACGCTAAAATGACCCACAATCCGACGATCGGGTAGCCAGTAAGGACTTGCCCAGCGGCCATTGAGATGGCGCTCGCAGGTGGATACTTGGAGGTAAAGCTTGGTCGCGAAAGAATATGAAACGACTCGAAATGTTCAGACAAAGGGTGAGTCGGATTAGTCAGTCGACCGTTGGCGAATGTATCACTGCCCAAAAGATATGAGAACTCGTCGTGAATCCAGGGCAGGGGAGTCTGAATTGAAGCCAGCAAAATGTTTAGCGAAATAGAAACAGAAAATACGACCG
>CAYMFZ010000212.1:5078-8805 GCA_964389585.1 uncultured Pirellulaceae bacterium
CCGCTGCGCAAAGCCATGGGCGAGTCGAGAGCGATCGGAACCTTCTTTTTAGCCCACGAATTAGCCCCGTATCACGTGGCGCAAAAAACATCGCCAGTAGGATGGCGAGCGCGAACATGGTCCACTTCACCATTGGTTCGAAATCAGTGTAAACACCCACAGGCTGTTCCTAACTTCCCGTTTGACGCTTATTGGTAGCGCCGATGATGTGATTGTTGACTGCAACCAATTCCGAATTAGATTTCCGTGACACGCTGTGACCAACCTGTTTCAACAAGCCATCTATTTCATCCTTAAGCTGAATTCCGATCGCAGTTGGAGAGCAAGTTTCTTCAAACAATCGTCTTCCCGAATCAGCAATCGAAATGACTTGCTCGTAGTTGCCTCGAGCCCACAGAATCTTGTCTGCCAGAGCTTGTGGATCATCTGGCTCAACCAACATGACGTGTTCACCGTCAACAAACAGCTCATCCGAAGCCAAACTTTTTCGTGTAATCAGCGGGATGCCCATCGCCAACGCTTCGTACGCTTTGTTCGGAATGACTCTACCAGCTTTTTCTGTTGTTCCAAAAATCCCAAGCGCGACATGCGACCTTTCCGCTTCGTCCGGAATCTTGTCCGCATTCTGCCAGCCGCAAAATTCAATGTTGCTTGCACCAAGTTCCTTCTTCAATCCAACAGCAGCCGAATAAGTCTGGCCCGCGCCAAAAATCGTGAACTCTACGTTTTCATTTTTGAGTATGCCAGCAGATCGAACGATCGTTTCTATGCCCTGAAGCGGAATGAAGCCGCCCCAAAAGAAGACGCGAAAGGGTTGCCCGGATTCGGGTTTCTCAGCTCGTTTCGAGAGAGCTTCTGTTTCCGCGCTAATCCATAGTCGACGGACATCGGCCAATTCGGCTTTGACGGCTTTGAATTGCGACTTCATGTATTCGACGTGCTGCTGAGTATCGGTCAAGCAAAGCTCGGCGTGACGCAGCATGTACTGGTCTAGCCAAAAGCATACTCGCCCAATCAACGAATTCTTTTTAACTTTCGCTTTGTCGTTCACCATCGTGTCGAACAAAGAAAAATAGGCGTCTGCAACGATTGGCCCACGATAGAGCATTCGAACCAGTGGGAAAATTGGTTGCGCGAAAAAGCCAACGAATACTGCGTCTGATTTTCGAAGTCGCCCGCTCAACCACGCCCAAACAATTCGAATCGCAATCACAACCAAACGAACACGATAGCTCTTCAACTGCGAAGTGATCTCATCGACTTTAAAATGTGCACTCAATCCCTCGCGTGTTATCGACACGCGCGAATAGTCGGGCTCTCGCGTTGCAATAAAGCAAATTCGATTTGGCGACTGCTGTTTTTCGCTCGTCTGGTTCATTTGTGATTCCTTACCTTGCGAGTTCAGAACTTGCCGACTGAACAGATGGCCGCTTGATGACAAAACCTATCAACAACTGAGCCACAATCACCACCGTTAATGAAAACACGAGCCGATCAAGAATCGCGACAGAAAGCGCCGTCGAAACGCTGACGCCCAAATTCGATGCAGCGATTGCGATGGCGGCTTCTCGAAATCCAATTGCATTTGGCGTGATCGCTATTACAAACGCGAGATCACCCAACACGGAAGTCAATAAAACGGCGAAGAATGAGACTTCGATTCCCATCGCCCAAAACGCTACGTAAAGGCGAAACGCCCGAAGAAAAACCAATACGAAATGAGCCAAACCAATTCGCTTGAGGTTTCCCGATCCAGAAAGTCGATCGTTGGCGTGTGCCATCCGTCCAACCAGCGAATGAAAAACGCCTTTGTATCCAGAGACCAAGGACCAGCGAAAGAAAATCGCAATCAGGCTGATGACCAAGAAGGCAGGCATGCCAAACGCAATCCACCAGGGTGGCGATTGTGATGTCACAAGCCAATCAATGCCAAAGACAAGGCAACCCATGGCGCTGCACGCGAAAACAAAGAGCGCAGCATTGAACAAAACGACTGAACTGTAGTCAATCATCGACGTCTTGCGCGCGCGATTCAGATAAACCGCCGTTGTCCCAACGCCACTCCGAGGCAAGACAAGATTCGCGTAGGAACTGATCACGAACAAGATGAAACTTTCTCGCTCCGTAATCGAATTATCAAATGCGTCGAGCCCCCACTTGATCGTCAGGCTTTGAAGCCAAAGCGTCAGGAGATGCACCACTGCAATTCCAACAACGCCAACCCAATGCGCGTTCTTGACTTGTCCAAGCTCACCAAAATATCGACGACCGACGTACAAGAAACATGCGATCGCGATCAGTCCAAGAGCAATTTTGAGGGTTCGACGGTTCATTAACCCTTCGAACCTTCCATGGAATTCGAATCGCAGTACTCTGTCGTTTGAAGACTTTCACCGTTGGTTTCACGTAGATTTAGCTTGGTCACTGCTTCGTAAAGCTCGTTGACTTGCCAATCAATTTTCTCAAGCAACTTTCTGTTGACTGAAATTAGATCGCCAACCAATCCGACAACGATACCGAGCAATCCTGCGCCCATCAAAATCGCTGCCAGAATCAGCGATTGAACGTGTCCGCCACCTGAACCTGCCAGATAGAAAAACATATAACGACTGCACAGTGCAAGACTGGCAAGGCAAAGCGCCGTTCCAGGAATGCCAAAGAAGTGCAGGGGACGGTACGTCATGAAGATTCGAATGATTGTCATCGCAGACCGCGTCACGTAGCCACGAATACTCTTGAGTAAACGCGACGGTCTTAGATCTGCATTGGTTCGAATCGGAACCGACATCACTGCAAAGTTGTTTTGTCCCGCTTGAATGATCGTCTCAAGCGTGTAGGTGTAATCGCTGAACACGTTCATTCGTTTCGCAGCGTCACGCGTGATGGCCCGAAATCCGCTGGGAGCGTCGGCAACATCGGCGGTACTGACCTGGCGAACCACCCAGCTTCCGAGTTTTTGAAGTTTCTTTTTGACCTTCGAAAAATGAGCCGTATCAGCAATGGGCCGAGCGCCAATTACTATTTCTGCGTCACCACTGACGATTGGATCAACCAGGTTTTGAATGTCGTCGGCACAGTATTGGTTATCAGCATCGGTGTTGACAATCACATCAGCGCCCAGTCGCAACGCCTCGCCAATTCCCGCTTGAAATGCTCGTGCCAAACCTTGGTTACGTGGCAACTTGACGACGTGGTCAACTCCATGGGCTAACGCGACGGCTATGGTTTCATCAACACTTCCATCATCAACGACTAGCCACTCAACCGTTTCAACACCTGTGATTTGCCGCGGCAGTGCATCCAAGGTGATGCCAAGCGTTTCCGCTTCATTGAAGCATGGAATTTGGATGATCAGCTTCTTAAGCGACGCAGGATGATTTGATTGCGCTTGCTTGATCAGATCTTCAACATGATCAAGTTGCTGACCAATTTGCGATTCAATTTTTGACGATTCGTTTGATGTTGACGAGGAAAGAATCGGCATGTTCCCATCAAGGAAGCCAGCATCGTTTGAGTTGGAAACTGTCATCACGTTTTCCTTTGCGTTTCGCCTCGATGTTGGCTAATAGCATCAATTCGCGCAACGTTGCGAAAACGCAACATCAATCGAGGTACGGAAAATTACACGCCAGAGACGGCATGTCAAAAAGAAACGGATGATTAGTCTGGGGAATATGGGCAAAACAATTGAGTGCCCCTCAGAATCGTTACAACCTTCAGCTTGTCA
>CAYMFZ010000213.1:0-8773 GCA_964389585.1 uncultured Pirellulaceae bacterium
GCACAATGGTGTCGAGTGAAGTTTCTAGGGCCTCAGCGATGATCTCTCTGGAGACGAAGTCGCAGTTTTTGGGGTCTCGGTTGAACAGGCTCGCGTAGTTTCCTTTCTGATTCAAGGCATCAGCAACTTGAGTTTCACTTTTGGGCGTTGGTTCGGAGACTTCAGGTTGCGACTGTGGCGCGGAATCAGGTTCGGTTGCGGTCGTAGCTGGATACTGCTGTTTGTCCGAAGCCGACTGGGTTTCGCTTTCGCTGCTGCACGAAATCACAAAAGCGAGTGGTAAGATCAGAGCTGCCGCTCTCGCTCCAAATCTTAAATATTGCATGGTCTTGTGCTCGCTGTTTGTCGATAAGAATGAATTTTGGACGTCGGGCCACTTTGCTGAACCTGTTGGGAGCACACGCTCCGTAGCTTGCTCCTGCCGAGTCACTGGGCCGATCCCAGTATCAAAGTCTAACGACAGTTTGAGGCTACGCCAACGAAACAGAAGCTCTGCGGTTTTTGTATTTCGAGTTCAGAATGATCTGTCTTCGGTTTATGTCTGATGAGCCGTACTGGTGTATTGGAGTGTTGGGCAGTGAATGTGTGGCAGACAAGATGGGCTGCAAGTTCAAATCCGCGCTTGCAATAGATATCTTCATCACCGGCTGGCAGGCGCACGAAAAAAGCCGAACGTGAATTCACGTTCGGCTTGAAGCTTAGCAAAATATCTTAATCAAGATTAAGGAGTGATTGGAGAACTTTCAGCTGGGCCACTGTCTGCGATTGAGACAATTCCAACAGCTAAGCCTCCGAGTAGAGCAAGTCGGCCAATTCCGCCGCCTCCACCTAGAAGTCCGCCGCCGCCACCACCCAACAATCCACCGCCACCTGCACCTAAACGACCGCCGCGGAACAAGCCGCCACCGTTGCCGCCTGCACAAGAGTTGCAGCTTGAAAATCCACCGAAGTTGCCACTTGATCCACAAGATCCACCAGAAGCACAGCCGCAACCGATTGACTCGCCAGCGTATTCAATTGGAGCGTAATCAGCAGTCGCACCATAATCAACATAGCCAGGATCTGAGTAGTACTCAGTACCAGCGTAATCAAGCTGTTCGCCAACAAACCCACTGTCTTGTGAGCAAGTCAAGCAAACGTCAAGTGAATCGCTGTAGCCACCATCGAATGGGACAGAACCCATGTCTTGGTAAGCGATTGGATCCATGAATTCTTGTGGAGCTTCAACGGCTTCGAAACTTACTGCTGCGAAACCACTTGGGCCGGCTGCAACAAAGTCGTAAATGCCTGGCTCAAGATCCTGAACCATGAAGCTGCCAGACTGATCGGCTTGAACTTCAGCAACTGCTTTGTCGTTTTGGATGATGTGAACATAAGTTCCATCAGTTGAATCTTTTCCACCCAACATTGAAACAACATGGCCTTTAAGCTGACCTTCAGCAAGCTGAACTCGGTTTGAACCAACGACCTTTTCAGAGGAAACTGAACTTGAGTCGATGATTTGCTGAGCGACTTCTGCAGGCAATTTGTCATTAAGAATTTTCTTAACAGCATCGAAGCGAGGAGAAACAGCGGCTGCTTCCATCACGTTGTCGAACTTGCCTTCGGCATCAGCAACGACTTTGACGCCGTATGCTGCAAATCCGTTTTCGCCAGAAGCGACGAACGAGTAAACGCCTTCAGGAACTTGAGCGACAAACGTTCCATCAGCTTCTGTAACTGACTCGTTGATCACTTTTCCGTCTTGAACGAAGAAGATCTTGAGGCTTGAAAGCCCCTGTGTGTTAGATGTTGCGTCGATCGAAGCGATTCGACCTTCTACTGCTCCATTTCGATTCAGAGCAACAGTATGAACTCGTGCCAAGCCAATTCCAGATTCAACTTCCGATTGAACATCAATCGTGATTGGGTTGGAGTCAACGAATAATGCATGAGCAGAAGTGGCTGCCGTTACCGCAAGTGGCAACGCCAACAACATCAAACCCATACGGATGGTTTTCCATTTGTTTTTCATAATCTTCACCGATAAACAATGCTGCTAAACTTATGTTTCTTTGAAATTTTCTCTCACAATCCGCACTCGAAAGCGCAATACGGCTGGAGACTATCTCCCAGTTGTACCTATTCGGCATAACCCTGTCAAGCATTTAGGTCGTTTTAATATAGGAAATTTAAAGCGGATGGGGCAAGGAATTGGCAATGCCATATATTCCTCCCAAAAGAGACCAGTAAGGTTAATTTGGCCGTTTTTTTGATATCACTCCGACCTCTGGAGAACTGGCCGATCCGAACCTAGATTTTGGAATTCGGCCACTTTGAAAGGCCAGGCGACCTGCTCGCACTCCGTAATCCATCGCTCGCGCCATTTTTATGGGATCCTGAGCTTGAGCAACGGCCGAATTCAAGAGAATCGCGTCAAAACCAAGCTCCATTGCGATCGCAACATCACTCGCCGTTCCAACTCCCGCGTCAACGATAACTGGGTAATCAGGATCGTCGCGTTTTAGGTCATCAAGGATGATTTGCAGGCTGTTGTGGTTGATAACTCCCAAACCCGATCCAATCGGACTTCCGGCCGGCATCACACTCGTCGCACCGGCATCTTTTAAACGTCGCGCGATGATTGGGTCGTCGCTTGAATAGCAAAGAACTTGAAAACCCTCCGCAACTAACGTTTCCGTTGCCTTCAGTAATTCAATGGGATCAGGAAGCAGTGAACGGCTGTCACCCAAGACCTCAAGCTTCACCCAGCTCGCACCTGGATTCTCAAGACCTTTTAAGATCTCACGCCCCATTCGCGCACACCGAACTGCAGTGGAAGCGTCGTAACACCCTGCGGTATTGGGCAACAAAACAAACCTACTCGGGTCGACGAAATCAAGAATGTTTCGCCCCGAACTGTCGTGCAATCGCTCGCGCCGCACCGCGACGGTTACGCATTGTGACGCAGACGCCTCTAATGATTCTTGCATGACTTCGAATGAGCTGTACTTTCCCGTGCCCAGAATTAGCCTGCTTTCAAAGACATGATCACCAATTTGAAACGGATCACTGTCACCCTGCGAAGCATCCGCGGCTGAGTTTGTCGATTGTTTTTCCAAGGCTACCCACCTCCAACCAAAGAGACGATCTCCAGCACGTCACCATCTCCGATCTTAACGTGATCATGCGTGTCACGCGGTTGAATTTCTTCGTTCAGTTCAACGGCCACCGCAGGCGAAACCAGCTCAAGTTTCAAAAGCAAGTTTGAGATCGTCATCGACGACTCAAACTCTTTTTCTTCGCCGTTAATTTGGACTTTAATCATTGGAAACCAAAGCGTTCTCAAAACTGACTAGCTAGTTGGCGTGAAAGCCGGGGCCAGCTCGCAATACAATTTAATATCGAAAAAACCGCCCCAAACCGATGTTGGTCATCGCAGGCTACTCCACAGTGAGGCAAAAACACTGGGCTGAATAGCCATTACAAGAAGATGAGCTTAATCCCGGGCAGCTCAAAAGCTCTCCGCCATATCTCGTGCGTGGTAACTGCTTCTGACGAACGGACCGCTGGCTACTTTTTTGAAGCCCATGCTTTTTGCTTTTTCGCCCAAAATCGCAAATTCCTCAGGCGGAATGTAGCGGACAACGGGGAGGTACCTTTCCAACGAAGGTTGCAGATATTGCCCCAGCGTAAGAAAGTCGCATCCGACATCTAACAGATCCGCCAAGACCTCGAACAACTCTTCGTGGGTCTCGCCCAGCCCCATCATCAATCCGCTTTTCGTTTTGATCGCTGGATTCGATTCTTTGACTCGCTTAAGGAGCTCCAATGTCCATCGGTAATCAGATTTTGGGCCACGTACACGGCGGTAAAGTCGAGGAACTGTTTCCGTGTTGTGATTGAAGACTTCGGGTGCAGACTCGATAACACGGTCCAGCCCCTCTGGCGTCTTGATAAAGTCCGGAGTCAGAACTTCGACAGAAGCCCCTGTCTTTTCTCGAACCGCAAGCACACAACGATAAAAATGATCGGCCCCACCGTCTGGCAAGTCATCTCGCGTGACGGAAGTGATAACGACGTGCTTAAGTCCCAATCGGTGGGCGGCTTCGGCGACGCGGGCAGGCTCATCGTCCTCCAAAGCCTCTGGGCGTCCGCGACTGACGGAGCAAAATCCACAAGGCCGGGTGCAGGTGTTGCCCAAGATCATGAAGGTCGCGGTCTGCTGTGAGTAGCATTCCATTCTGTTGGGGCATTTCGCGTTGTCACAAACCGTTTCAAGCTTCAACTCATCAAGCAATTTTGCTGTGGAGCTGACGACATTCCCCTTGGGGATTTGACGCTTGAGCCATTTAGGCAGACGGCTTTTCGACTCCGAAGAAACCGGACTGGCCCCCATCGATCCACAAGATCCTCCGCCGCACGAACCGCCGGATCCTGAACCACCGTTAATAACTGGCAACCCACTCATATCAACCTCAATCAAGATATTTCAAATCAACGTTCGTCGCCGCTCTTTACTGCGACAACGCACGAAAAACCGCTCAATGCCCACGACACGGCGCGGTTGCACTGGCCTTTTGTGAAACGATCAGTTTTCAAATAACTACAACCATGATACGTCCCCAAGCGTTTTTTTGCCATACAACGCGTTTGGGGCTGACCGAATAGAATTGGCATTTCACAGTGAACCTTGTGAAACCATCCCGCTCACTCCGCTTGCTGGCAGCCAGACTACCCTTGTCGCCATAACGTGGAACTTCAATGCTGATTTTTTGCCGAACGTTTCATTTTGGACACTGCTCAATTGACGTTTCATTGTATTGGGATCGCTTAGAGCTCAATCCAGAACTTGTGAGCCGTTGGCGCTGGGCTCGGGCCAGTTGAGCGAGTGGTTGTCTTGCTGGTTACCCTGGCCCGAGGCTAAGGCCTTCGGCTCACTGTTGAGCGAGTATCTTGGTTTTGGGATAGGTTCTTAGCCTGCGGACTTTCAAGATGTGTACGTCGGCAGGAATGTTGTGTAAATTCCCGAGACGACTTAACGTAAAAACGACCGATGGCAAAAAAGAAAAACAAAAAGAAGAAGGCTGACAAGAAATCGGCATCGGGCGATCAAAGCAAAACGATCTCCGAGAACCGAAAAGCCCGTCACCGTTTTGAAATCCTTCAACAGATTGAATGCGGTGTGATGCTGATCGGCAGCGAAGTCAAGAGTCTTCGCGAAGGTAACGTCTCACTCAACGAAGCCTACGTGCGCGTCGAGAAGAAGGAGCTTTGGTTAATCGGGGCCGACATCGCCGAGTATCGTCAAGCCAGTTTTTGGAATCACAAGCCAAAACGTGCTCGCAAGCTATTGGTGCATAAACGCGAGCTGGAAAAACTGTCAGCCAAAGCGTTCGAAAAAGGGCTGACGCTTGTCCCACTGCGACTCTACTTCACCTCACGCGGGATCGTCAAAGTCGTCGTTGCTGTTTGCCGCGGTAAGAATGTCCACGACAAACGGCAAACTTTAAAAGACGCCGACAACAAACGTCGACTCAACCGAGAAATGCGTGAACGAAATAAGTGATCTGTATTCGTGAGATTCTGATTTCGGCCAAGACGTCTGCGACAATGGAGAATAAACCTTCCCGATTTTCTTCACTTTCATTGTCTTCACTTTTTTAAGTACTTCGATGCCAAACCACCTGCATCCACTTTTATCTGCCTGAAACCAAAAAGCAGATTGATTGTTTTGATCTCGAAGCTGTTCCTCACATTCTGCCACGATTAACCCACAAATTCCGCCTCACTCCGCTCCGATATATAACTGAAAATCATCGGAAGCAGTAATTCGCGAGATTCGTTGAATCTTGGCTTCGTTGGAAACCGTCTATAATAGTAAGCTATCCAGTCAAACATTGATTGCTGGCAGATCCAACCGATCAATTCCAACTGAAACGGAATCGCAAATGGCGAGCCAAGTCAAAACGTCAACCAAACAGCAAGCGTCAAACGCTTCGGCTCGCCAAGCAGCCAAAGTCAAAGACTACGTCAATCAGCAGTTGGAGAAAACTCGCAAGCAAGTCAAGATGATCGACTTAATCGCTGGTGTGCTGATCATGGTTGCCAGCGTCATGGCGTTTCTCTTGGTCGCCGCTTTGGTCGACGCGTGGATCTGGCCGTTGTCAAGTTTGGGCCGTTGGGTTTGTCTTGGGCTGATCGTGTTTGGCTGTCTCACTTATTCAATTTTGGCGATCGTTCCGTTGTTCTTGAAACGGATCAACCCTGATTACGCCGCCAAGATGATCGAGGACGCCAAGCCGAGTTTTCGAAACAGCTTGATGAATTATGTTTCGTTTCGCAAACGTCCCGATGAAATCAAGCCGGCTGTGTTCGACGCTGTTTCAAGGCAGGCGGCCGCGGACTTGGCAAGTGTTCCTGCGGATGCGTCGGTAGATCAATCGAAACTGATCAAACTTGGTTTTGTCTTGATCGGCCTAACGGTGTTCGCGGTTGGCTACAAAATGCTTTCGCCCAAAGACCCGCTTCAAACGGTCGGTCGGATCTTGGCTCCGCCTGCCAAAATTGCAAAACCCGCCGTCGTCAGTATCGAAGACGTTCAGCCGGGTGACGCGGATGTGTTTTTTGGGCAACCGTTGAATGTGTCGGCGGTCATTCGCGGTCGACATCGTCCCGAAGATGTACGGCTTGTATATTCGACGCTTGATGGGCAGGTTACAGATCAGACGATCGCGATGGAGCCAGACGGAACACCGAATCAATACCGTGCCGAACTTACGATGGCGGCAGGCGGTATTCAGTCGTCGCTGAATTATCGTGTCGAAGCCCGTGATGGTGCTTCGCCTGATTATGAAGTCACGGTTCGCCCGAACCCAGCGATGGCCATCGAGTCGCTCGTTCTTACTCCACCCGCCTATACGAAACTCGCCGAGCGTACACTGACGGGTGTCGGTGATGTTGAAGCCGTCGAAGGGACAAAGGCCACGATTCACGCGCTGGCGAATCTTCCAATCAAGATCGCTTATATCGAACTGCTCAACGAAGTCGTCGACCCGAATCAGCTGGGCGAATCAAGTTACGACGAGCGCTACCGAGTCGTCGCAAATCCAATCAGCATGCAAACCGAGGGACAATCCGCTGTCGCTCGATTTACGGTTGCGCTTAATTCCAACCGCACGCGCCCATTCGCTTCGCATTACCGAATTCGTTTCGTCAGCACCGACGACGATCGCAACAGCCAGCCAAACGTTTATCCGATCCGTGTCATTCCCGATCTCGCCCCTGAAATCAGATTTCGAAATCCAATCAGGCCCAACACAGAACTTCCAATCAATGGTGTTTTGGCAATCGACGTTCAAGCCAATGATCTCGATTACTTGGTGAGCTCGGTTGGGTTGACGATGGATAACAAAGGCAAGCGACTTTTTGATCAAAAACTCCAAATGTTTTCATCTGATGGCAATCGTCGCGTTAACGCGGGGTACCGATTTCGCCCCAGTGAATTTGGATTGTCGGTTGGCGATCAAGTCTTGTTCTTTGCCAAGGCTGCTGACAATCGTGTTTCGCACACCAGCGGTCAACCCGATCCAAACGAAACGTTGACTGATAATTACACAGTCACGATTACGGATTTTGATCAGCAAACTGAAGATGCGAAAAGTAGCGAATCGAATCCCAATGAGCCTGATCAGCCCAATGAGGATCCAGCAAAAGACGATTCCAATACGCAGAATGATCCTGACAAGAATGATCCGTCTGACGGTGAGCAAGGTGATTCAGATTCGAATGAACCAGGCGAATCTGGTGACGAAAAAGGTGACGATGGATCCGACGGTGACGAAGGCGGTACGGGATCTGAAAAGGACGGCAAGTCCGATGCAGGTGAAGGGGGAGATCCAAGCGGATCCGATCCTGGCGAAACCGAAGACGGCGATCCCGGGAATTCTGACCCGAGCGGCGGAAATGATGGCAACCCAGGCGGACAGCCTGAATCGGGCGAACCCGGTGACAACGACGATGGAGGAGGAAGCGGAGGCCAACCAGACGAATCAATGGATCCGGGGGAATCGATGGATCCTGGCGAATCGGGCAACGAAGGCGCCGGTTCTCCAAGTGACAATCCCAATGAAGGAGAGTCAAACCCTTCCCCGAACGACTCGGGGAACTCAGGTGATTCATCGAGTAACAATCAAGGCAATAAGTCTGGAAATCAAGACGCTTCTGATGGCAACCGATCCGATCGCAACCCGAGTGACGGGAGCAATGCTGGTGGTGCCGAAGGAATGCAAGATGACTCTTTAACTAGCGGAGCCAAAGAGACAACCAAGGACCGACCCGACGGTCAAACGATGAAGGACTTGCAAGAACACTTTGAGAACGAAGGTGCGTCCTCACCAAACACCGATCAAGAATCGAATGACCAGGATCCAAACCAAAAGTCAAATTCTGACCCATCCCAAAAACCTCCCGGCAGCGACGAAGACAACGATTCCAATCCAAGCGAAAACGATGGGGAGAATCCGGGCAATGAAGGCTCGCCTGACGGCCAGCCAGGCGATCCCTCAAATGGTGCGCAGCGATTCGATCCAGAAACCGGACAACCAAGCAATCCAAATTCTGGCGATCCCCAATCCGGAGATCCTTCTGAGCCGGGTCAAAATGAAAAACCTGAGTCGGGAGACGATGGCCCAGACGCTGGTAAAAAGTCAAAAGGCAACGACGATGATGGAAACACTTCTTCATCTGACGGCAAAGGAAAAGGCAACCAAGACGACACGCCTGAGGGGCCAAA
>CAYMFZ010000214.1:0-1544 GCA_964389585.1 uncultured Pirellulaceae bacterium
CCCCGAACGTGACTTACAAGGTCCGCACCAAGCGCGGCGAGGAGTTAAGCATCCATCGGCCGCAGGAAGTTCCTGATCCTGGTGAGATCGAAGAGTTTCTGCAGCCAATCGTTCGAGTCAATTTGATTCAGCCACAAGAGTACGTGGGTCCAGTGATGAAGCTTTGCCAAGAGCGGCGAGGAATTCAAACGAGTACTGAGTATCTGTCGGCAACGCGAATGATGTTGTCGTACGACTTGCCGTTGGCGGAAGTGATTTACGACATGCATGACAAACTCAAAAGCATCACACGCGGCTACGGCACGATGGATTATGACTTGATTGGCTATTTTCCGGCAGACCTTGTGCGGATGGATATCATGGTCAATGGAAACAAGGTCGACGCACTCAGTGTGATTTGTCATCGAGCCGATGCAGATCGTCGAGGTCGTGCGGTGGTGAAGAAGCTGAAAGAAGAAATCAATCGGCACATGTTTGAAGTTGCTGTTCAAGCCGCGATCGGAACCCGAATCATCGCCCGCGAAACGGTGAAGGCGCTTCGTAAGAACGTGACGGCAAAATGTTACGGTGGTGACATCTCGCGAAAAAGAAAGCTGTGGGCGAAGCAAAAAGAGGGTAAGAAACGAATGAAGTCGATCGGCAGCGTCGACATCCCGCAGAAGGCTTTCATGGCGATTCTGAATACGGGTGAAGAGAAGAAAAAGTAGCGCTGCAACACGTGTATGTAGAGTCAAAGCCTTTGCATAAAAGTAGCTTGATGTCGCGATGGTTGGTGAATCGTCTGACTAGTTCGCTGTGCGAGTTTCGGGGGTATTGCAAAGTCAAAATTCAATTCGATTTTGGATAATTGTTGCACTTTTTGGTGGGTAACTTCTGCCGGAAGTTTCCAAGGCTCACGCAAGACCTAATTATTTAGCAAGCGTTCTATTAATAAATGAATCCACTCATCGGCTTGGTAACTCTCGGCAAGAGTCACCCACTAAAGTTCAGATAAGTGCTTTCAAGGCAGCATTTTTTTTGAAAGCGATTTGCAGTTCTCGAGACGCGAGTGCTCAATAGTTTGTGAGTTGTTCAGCGAGACGATATCATTGAATACGTTCAATGAGACTCTTCGAAAAAGCTGCCATGACTTCGATTTCATCTACGAATCCATCTTCCGAACTTGCACAGTCGAAGTTCCGGCTGATCAATTCACTTCGTTGGCTGTTACCAACACAGTTCGATTTTCTCTTTGCGTTATGCTGTCTCTTGGTTGCGATTGGGCTTCTTGATCCATTGCTTGAGCAGCAATTAGTTCAAAACGGAATGTACTATAAGTTTGGGATTGGAAAACTTGGTTTTGCTTTAGGCTTGTATGCTGCCTGTTTGACAGCGGTGGCTGTGGCTTGGGGCTGGCGTAAGCTGAGGATTCAAACTGGGATCATGTTTTCAATCGCTTGTCTGGCTGGGCTGATTGTGTTTCTATGGTCGATTGGCGAAGTGACATGTGTTTGGACGATTGGATATGGGCCATATCGTACTGGGGCGACCCAGGGGGCGGGGAG
>CAYMFZ010000214.1:1554-2296 GCA_964389585.1 uncultured Pirellulaceae bacterium
ATCGTACTGCGACTCCCGAAGGGAGTCGCATGCTAATAGAAGATTCAGCTTTTGAGTTCGGACTAAAAGCGGTCGGCATTTCGATCGTGGTTTTTACGGCCCTGTTTTTGTTGACTCGAGGTTTCTTGTGGTTGCTCAATCGCATGAAGACAGGGGGCAAAACGAACGCGAAAGTGCCTCGCGTAAAATTAATGATCGGGTTCGCACTTTTGCTTTTTATTGCGAAGGCACTCCAGGATCTCTTCTTTCCAATGGGGTATTTTTATGCGCTTCATGGCCTTGTGACGGAAAGTTTATTGAGCAGTGTGGGCGTTGCGCTGTTTGGCTTTTTTGCGTGCTTGATTATTCCTGGCTGGATGTTAACGCGTGGGGTAAAAATACGATGGAAGATATTGATGCTGATCGTGTTGCTGGGACTTGTAGTAGTTTTCTGCATCGTTCGAAATAATGTCGTTCAACCGAGGCTCAGCGAAAAGGTTATTCTTGTTGTCAACGCAATTGCGCTAATGAGCTATTATGTTTTATTGGTTTTGGTCTCAGGTAATTCCCCGACCCAAGAAACTTCTCCTCGAAAATTCTCAATCTGGACAATGCTGCCGCTGGTTTTGTTAGTTGGTTTCGCAGGGGCAGTTTATTCTCTTGATGTGACGACGCTTGTCGGAACGAGCTATTCGAGCTGGCCAAATCTTAAGTGGGAATTAGCTCGCGAGTCAAAACGACTGGCGCGGAAAACCGATTACAG
>CAYMFZ010000214.1:2306-8767 GCA_964389585.1 uncultured Pirellulaceae bacterium
GAATCAGGTCTGCCTTGTGTCGTAGGAACTCTGGATAAATCGATGCCGTTCGATGTTTTCGATGGCTTAAAGGGGCACCAGATTTCGATCGTTTCATTGAGTGGACTGACGCCAAAGTTTGACATCAGCAGTCTCTACGGTGCAACTCGATTGTTGCTCGATGACAGTATGGTCAGCAGCGAGCAGCTTCAAGGCCTGGCCGGCTCAGCGTGGTACGTGTCCTTGGCCGATACAGGAGTCGTTGATCCTGATGGAGGTGTTCGCCTGTCAACCGCTGCCAATTTTCATCTGAATGACAAAACCGGAGAAAGGCTTGGGTCCTTGGTGGATTCGATAGGTTCAATAGCTGCACCTTGGGTTTTGGTTGGTTATGAGTTGCAATCAGACAATCAGAATCTACTGGCAATCTTGAGATTGAGCAAAAAGACTGCTGTATACCTCAGTCACCAATCGTTAGACGCGTTTGTTAAGCAAGGCGGATTTGAAGGGAAGGATCTGTCGAATGTGGTTGTTGAGTTGAATGAAAATTCGTTTGAAGGTTGTGACAACATTCTCGAGTCCGAGTTGTTTCAGTTCATCTTGAATACCAACGTTTTGGTGACGTTTTACATTGAGTCGGTTGATGATCTCTTTTGGGATTTAGTGTTCGCGAAAAATCAAGAAGCTGCTGTTGATTTTTGGCCTGGCGAGAACGAACTGATCGAAATTTTGGGTGAAGCCGATCGGAAACACTTGCGATTTGGCAAACAGCAAGATGAGATTCAAAAGCTCTTTTTGCCCGCGGGTGGATACTCTTACGGCGTAACGAATCGTTTTGAAGGTTTGAAGGAAGTGGAGGTCCTTAGTCTTGATCCAATGTGGGTTTGCCCTGAATCTCCTAGAAAAAGATACTCTCGAAGTCGTGGCTTCATTCCGCCAGCACGCGGTATTGTGTTGGATGGAATTGAAAAACTGACGAAGATTCGCCGTCTTGATCTCAATCCAAACGCCGCCATAGCGGATACGGACTTGCTGACCAAGATTCCCACGGTCGAGCACTTGCAAGTTCGATTTGATCAGAGTGTTGTTCCAGCCATTGATTTTTCCGTCGTCAAAAATCTCAAGACGCTGATTTACTTTGGTGTACCAACTAAAAACATGATTGCCGATTTGGGGACTTTGTCGAAGCTCAAGACTTTGAAGCTGATCTATCTCGAATCCGATATGCTCAGTGAAAAGGAAAAGCAAAATCTGGTTAAGTCAATTCCGGGCGTGAACGTTGAGCTTGTCCGATATGAAGATTACGCGCCAATGCCGCCAGCGGAATTTGTCGAACACGTAAAACAACGGTCTGCGGAGATTCGATCGCGTTGGGGCGTTCAACCGCAACATTAGGTCGCGGTTCTTGTTTGAGGAACAAGGTCAACTAAAATTCAGACACTCGAATTGCTTTTTAGTAAACTCATTTTTGCGTTTAGGCCTGCTGTGATTTCATCTAAAACTGTCTTGATTATTGCTTCGCTCGTGCTGGGTTTTTGGGTTCCTCTTGCTCAGTCGCAAGAAGACGCTGACTACAAACTTCAAGGCGAATACTCCGGAACGCTTGACGATGGGAGTCAATCCCAGTTTGGCATTCAAGTAATTGCTTTGGGCAAAGGAAAATTCACTGGAGTTGGCTATCAAGGTGGACTTCCTGGTGATGGTTGGGATCGGTCGGATCCCATTCGTGTCGAAGACATCGAAGCCGCCGAGGGTATTTTGACTTTGGAAACGGATCACGCGACCGCTTTGATTTCTGGTGGTGTCGCGACGATCAAAGTCGATGGTGAAGTCATTGGTAAACTCAAACGTGTTGTTCGAAAAAGTGAAACACTTGGTCAGAGACCGCCAGAGAATGGCATTGTCCTGTTTGATGGGACTTCGACGGATGAGTGGGAACATAAGGGAAAAGCTGGAGCGATGACTGAGGATGGTTTGCTAAAGCAAGGGACTGCGAGCAAGCGAAAATTTGGGAACCATCGCTTGCATATCGAGTTTTTGCTTCCCTACAAACCCGAAGCCCGCGGTCAGGCTCGCGGCAACAGCGGAGTCTATTTGCAGGGACGTTACGAAGTACAAATGCTCGATTCGTTTGGGCTGTCAGGTGAGCATAACGAATGTGGCGGGATCTACAAGATTCGAAAGCCGAACGAAAACATGTGTTACCCACCACTGCAATGGCAGACTTACGATATCGACTTTCGCGCTGCCAAATATGATGGCGACAAGAAGATCAAAAACGCGATGATGTCTGTTAAACACAACGGTGTGACGATTCATAACGATGTTGAGCTACCTAACGCAACGACGGCTTCTCCGAACAACGAAGGTTCCGATCCGGGCTTTGTGTATCTTCAAGACCATGGCAACCAAGTTCGTTATCGAAACATTTGGGTAGTTGAAACGTTGGAAGCTGAGCCTGCTGAATATCCTGATCTGCCTGGCAAGCGAGAGAAAGTTCCGCAAAAACAAACCAAGCAACTGCTCGATGTTCAGCATCCGATTCAGATGGACTATTTGCTGGCGTTACCAAAGAATTACGAATCGAAAGAAAAGTGGCCGCTGTTGTTGTTCTTGCATGGGGCTGGCGAGCGAGGTGACGATTTGGAACTGGTCAAAAAGCATGGCCCACCCAAATTCGCCAGTGAAGGCAAAGGCATGCCTTTCATCGTCGTTTCACCACAGTGCAAAAAGAATCGATTGTGGGAGCCAATCTCGTTGTCAGCCTTGCTTGACGAAATCGAGAAGAACCACAAAGTCGATTCCGGTCGAATCTATGTAACGGGTCTGAGCATGGGAGGATTCGGGACTTGGGATCTGGCCGCCCATTCGCCGGAACGTTTTGCCGCGATCGCTCCGATTTGTGGCGGGGGCGACAGGATGAAAACGGCATTCACGATTGGTGATCAAGTTCCGGTTTGGGTGTTTCACGGTGCCAAAGACAAGGTTGTACCAATCGAACGATCTCAATCGCTCGTCGACGCCTTCAAGGAAAAAGGCATCGAAGTGAAATTCACGATTTATCCGGATGCGGGCCACGATTCGTGGACTGCGACTTATGACAATGAAAAACTCTACGAGTGGATGTTATCCCATTCGCGAAAGAACTGATTCGCCGTTCGCTTTTTTAAGCTATTCAGGGAATGGAGTTCCTTCGAGATCGTCAATTTGTTTTTGAACCGCGGCTGATTGTGTTCGAAGCAAATTTGCTTCGGCGTTTTTCTCATCAGCTATTTTTTGACATTGATTCGCCGCATAGTCGAGCTGATGTTTTTGTTGCTCAAGTCGATTTCGCGTCCACCAATCTGATGCAAAAAAGGCCTTTGTCTTTTCCGCCATGGGCTGCTTCGGTTGTTCAGGCACAACTGGTACGAGAGGTTTGAGCTGGTCAAAGATCCTCTTGTCGTTGGTCGCAATGCCGTTACCACATCGCAACACTTTCAATTCTGCGACCGATTGATAAGTCGCTTGATAGCCAGTTCCATCGGCAGAGACCAAACGTCCTGACCAAAGGGGCGTTGAGCGAAGCTCAATCGACTCGAGTTTCGAGTCGATGTCGAAGTTGGACGGCCAAGACAAATGGTACCTGGCGCCAATCATGGATTCGCTGATCAGAAAAGTAACCAGAAAACTGGACAACGAGAAAGGTTCCTTCCTCCAGCCATTGCCCTCCGAGTAAACGACATCCGATTCAAGTTCATTGTCGACGCCACAAACCCAGACGCATTGGTTCTCTACGACGAAAACTGTTTTGCCTTCGCGACTTGTGAGCATTTCAAAGGGAAGCAATCCGTCTTGTTTTGAAAACGGATTGCCAAGATAGCCATCGCCAACCCAATTGTTGACGCATTCGTAAACGCGGCGAAGCGCGTAAGGCAATTGGCTTTGTTCCAGCTTGGTCGAAGAAACGCCATCCGGTTTCTTTCCGTGGAAAATGGGAAGAAACTTGCACAGCGAATCCATCAAGTGTTCTGGTTCATCGCGATCAAACATTTTGTTTTCAACTTGGTGAGCACCGAACCACTAGCCAAAGGTCGCCGCCAGATCGTCAAGGACTTTTCGTTCGACATCCGAAACGGTTTTCAAACCAAGAAAGCCACCGGCCGATTCGGCAACGGATTCTGCACGACCCATGATTGAAGTTTTCAACTGGCCAAACGCAGTGGCATCCAAAGTTGTCTTAACCGATCCAATGTAGGCTTTCCACGCCGCCAAGAGTTCAGGGCCAGGTTGCTTATTCAGCCACGATTCCATGGTCGCGTAACCAGCCGAGCCAGATTCAATTCCGACAACGCCAGCGGCTTTTAAAATGGCTTCTTTTTCGGGAGGATCCATTTTCTTGTCTGCCCAAGCTACGGCGACGAGTGGAATCAACGAAAGTGAAGTCAACGTTTCAGCGGTGATGCCGCTCGATGCAAGAACCTTTAAAACAGCTTCGTCCGTAATGCCGGAGGCAGTGGACAAAGCAGCGTTCTGCTCTTTGGATTCCATCTCGGCTCGCATTTGATCCAAAAGCCGTTTGTCATTTTCGGCGAAAAATAGATCCTCAATTACCTTGCCGCGATCGTGAAGCGAGTCTGACATTCCTATCTCCATGTTGAACGGCAGAGCCGTTTTGTTGTGTAAAAGCGTATAGTCGCTTATGTCTTTCAAAAATTTTCTAGTGGTTGGTCAAAGCGAAATTTGGGTTTGGAGCTCGTCTGAGGCTCCCTTTCGATTGAGAATCGTCGAAAGCTTTGATTGCTTTGCTTACTGACGTTTATCACCCAAAATTTATCGCTGAAGGACCACTAGTTGTGAATTTGACCAGATTTCAATCCTGGCAAATTCCACTGTCATGCTATGCAACCAGATATTTTGCGGAAAGGGGAGACAGTAAACGGGGACAATGATTCCCTCTGCCAATCGAATTTGAAGAAATCCGCTCGATTAACGGAAAAACCCTGCTCGTTGACTGGAAAAAGAGTTCCCGCCTAGTAACAATCCTACTTTGCCTAAGCTGCCTGTTTTGAGTGGTTGGTTTGGGATGGATTCGAGAGTTTTTTGAAGATGAAATGGAAGACAGAATGCGATCCCAGATTGAAATCGGATTCAACAAACGAGTTGGCCTAACCGGGGTTTGCTTGATTGCGTTGATGGTGCTTTTAACGGTCGATCACTTGAGCGCCCGAACGAAAGCTTTGCCGATTGCGGCCGTCGCGAACACGAGTTTTTCGAATGATACGACCCAGCGATTACAAAACTCGGTTCATCGACTCAATGCTTGGTTGTCTGGTTCGAAGGAATCGGGCGGCTGGCGACGTGCCCTTTTGCTAAACATCTTGGACACGCAATCAGCACTTGGCGAACAAGCGAATGTAATGACCCTGGGAGAGATCCATTCCCGATTCAACGCCAACACAAACGGACTTGACCATCCGGCATTTCGTGACGTTCGAATTGCATTGGCCGCCCAAATTCGACATCTCTCAGCCAGTCGTTCCGGCGATCTCTTCGCATCGGTAACTTCGGCGCGAGGACAGTACGTTTCCATTTCAGTTGAAGAAATGTCACGGCAGCGTGACCAAGCCAAGTATGAACTTCAGATCTTGAAAAAATACTATCGGCAAAATATGTCGAGTCGCAAACGTGCGAATTTGTTTTATGAACTTCAGTTAAATCAAGCCATCGACCATTTAGACGACGTGAAGTTTGAAGTCGCACCTGAGATCTCGGTTGGCAAGATGACTTCGATGATCAAGGGCGTTGAACAGGACTTGGATGCCGTGATCCAAGAAATCGACGCCATGCCTTTGACACCCGAGCCCGATGACGAAGATGAAACTCCGACATCGGACGAAGACATTGAGCCACTCGAGAATGCCGATAACGTTCCTCCTCAGCCCGACGATGGGGAAAAATCGCTTCAAGATCTTCGTAAGGAACAAGAAAAACTTGAAGCCCGAATCGACGAACTCAAGGAACAGCGCCGCGCGATTGCGAAAGAAGACAAGCCTCGTCGAGACCTTCGCCGCAAAACCTTTCGTGAGCTACTGGCGTTTGAGTCCAATTTCGTTGACGCCAGTCAGGAATTGGGCGATCCCTATTTCGTATCGGCGGCGATGAGTTACGAAAGATTCGTGCGGACATTTTTTTACGGGACGCAAGATAACTTGCAAGAAGACTTCTTGAAACGCTTGGAGCAGCTCGAATCGGATCTTTTGAAACTTGAAAGTGCCGAAGCGCGTAATGCGGCTGGTCAAGTCGGCGATCATCTGCGTTGGATGGAGAATGCGAATCAGGTTCCTCAGCTTGTCACCTCAATTCGAGCACGTTTTTCAAACCCAAATCTTTATGTTTCGATTTCATCACGATTGCTAAATCAAATCGCCAGCCAATCGGTCAGCGACGCAACGTATCTGCGTGAGAATATCGATGGCCGATTGGTGCGAGGTACGCTTAAC
>CAYMFZ010000215.1:0-3018 GCA_964389585.1 uncultured Pirellulaceae bacterium
CGGACTGATTCGGCTTCGTTCTTTCGAAGCAATCCGTTGTCGACCAAGATGCACGAAAGTTGCGGGCCAATGGCTTTGTAAAGCAGCGCCGCGACTACAGAAGAATCGACGCCCCCGGATAAGCCACAGACGACACGATCGGTTCCGACTTGTTTTCGAATACGCTCGATTGCTTCGTTGGCGAAATCTTCCAGCTTCCAAGTTCCCGTGCAGGAACAAATTTCAAACAAGAAGTTTCGCAAAAGCGTCTTGCCTTGTTTGGTGTGCGTGACTTCGGGGTGAAATTGGATTCCATAAACCGGCAGCGTCTGATGCTTGACGGCGGCGACTGGACACGTACTTGTTTTTGCCAAGGGCTCGAACACGTCGCTGACTTGTTGCACTTGGTCGCCATGACTCATCCAAACTTCGGCTTCAGCCGGAAAGTCTTTGAATAGTTGATCTTTTGAATCAACGGTGCAGGTCGCTCGGCCAAACTCCCGTGTGTTGGTGCTTTGGACTTTTCCTCCAAGCGACTCACAAGCCAAATGCATTCCGTAACAAATTGCCAAGACAGGAATTCCCATATCGAAAATTCCTTGGGCGCATTTTGGAGCTCCCTCTTCATAAACGCTGCTGGGACCTCCCGAGAGAATCAAGCCAGTTGGACTGTGCTTTTTGATTTGTTCAGGCGTAATATCGTGGCGAACGATCTCACAGTAGACATGTTGCTCTCTAACGCGGCGCGCGATCAACTGCGCGTACTGCGATCCGAAATCTAGAACGAGAATACGCTCGTCATTCGTACGTGATTTGGTGTTTGAGGTTTGCTCGGTGGCAACGGCCATGCGCGTCTCAATTTGGCTAAGATCAAATAGGAAGACCCGCACAAATTGAACGGGTCGTTAATACAAAATGAACAGATCGTTGACACAAAATGATCAAATTGGCAATCCGGAATTATACGGATTCGAGTTTGCTTTTCCAGCGATGATTTTGGATCTTTGATCGACGTTTGATTCGATCTGGCTCCCCGGTCACGCAGACCCGTTAAATAGATATACTGGCGAATTCGAAACGATTAGCGAGTATCGCGAACAATCTATCTACAAAAAGCGGTTTCATGAAAGTCTTAATCACCAACGACGATGGCGTGCACTCGCAGGGAATTATTCAGCTTGCGAAAGAAGCGCGTGAACAAGGGCACGACGTTTTCATCGTGGCTCCGCGTGTTGAACAAAGCGGCGTTAGCCAAGCGATTACTTTTTTGTCTCCACTTTTTCCTCATGCCTTAGGGAGTAATGAAGATTCGCAAGACGAACACATCCCCGGCTATTCGGTTAACGGAACGCCTGTGGATTGCGTAAAGTTGGCTGTTGGCGAACTTTGCCCATGGAAGCCTGAGCTCGTGTTGAGCGGAATTAACGGTGGGCTCAATGCAGGCATTAATGTTTGCCATTCAGGCACGGCGGGTGCGGCGTTAGTTGCTGCGACCTTTGGGATTCCTTCGATCGCGCTTAGCTTGGAGTACTCCGAAGACATGGATTTTAGGAAAGCCACCGAGGTCGCCTGGCCGATTGTCGATCGACTACGACAAATTGAATTTCCTCAACGGACGGTTTCGAATATTAATATCCCGTTGGCAGCTCTAATTGGAAAACCAGAGATCGCATTGGTTCCTGTTGAGCCCAACCCAATGGCTTACGAATTTGACCAAGGCCGTGATCCGAAAGGACGTCCATACTTTTGGTCAACCGTTAAACCGAATCCAATGCCATCAGATTTTGAAACGGATGCACAGGCTTTGGCTGATGGAAAAATCACGATCTCAACGATTACATACGATTTGAATTCGTCTGAAGGACTTGATGTCTTGAAAGCCAATTTTTAAGTTCGTCGTTACGTTAAGATGATGGGGGTTAAGACGCTGGGCTGAGACTTTTAGTTGGGTCTATTTTTGGAAAACGAATCGTTGGAAAATGAAATGTCGAGAGAAGCAGTCTTTGGAGTCTTAACTGTTTCGGATCGGGCGAGCCAAGGAGAGTACGAGGATCGTGGTGGTCCGGCGATTGAGAAATATCTCTCGGAAGTTGTTTCCTCCAGCTATTCGGTTCGTGCTGAAATCGTGTCTGATGATGTCGACGCGATTTCAAAAGCGCTAATCGATATGTCTGATTCGAAGGATTGTTGTCTCATTATCACGACTGGTGGAACAGGACCGGCCCTTCGCGACGTAACGCCAGAGGCGACCGAATTGGTGTGCGACAAAATGATGCCAGGATTTGGTGAGCTGATGCGAACTGTTTCTCTTACCAAGGTTCCAACTGCAATTCTTTCGCGTCAAACCGCAGGAATTCGTTCGGCTCAGTCATCCGATTCTGCCAAGGCTGGAACGCTGATCGTCAATCTGCCAGGAAGCCCAAAGGCGATTGCCGAGTGTTTGGATGCCGTTTTTGCGGCGATTCCATATTGCATTGACTTGATCGGCGGTCCTTTCGTTGAAACCAACGAAAATAGAATTGTCGCTTTTCGACCAGGAAAAAAGTAAACAGCCAAAATTGATTTGAAATCGGACTTTCATCAGGACTGCAAAGTGGCTTTTTATTCTGGAGGTTTGAAATCGCCAGTCGTTTTGCCATACTGGCCAACAAGCCAAATCTTTTTATGGAGCAATCGATGCAGAGTCCCATTTGTTTTCGCACCAGTTTGTTATTCACGTTCCTGCTCTTGTTGACTTCGACATCTCTCCTGTTGGGAACTGAGAAACCTATTGAAAGATCAATCGCCGACCAGCCCAACATTCTGTGGCTTTCGACGGAAGACATTGGGCCTCACGTCGGTTGCTATGGCGATCCGGCTGCGACCACGCCAAATATTGACGCGTTTGCTGGTAAGAGTCTGACTTACGACATCGTTTGGTCAAACTACCCAGTCTGCGCTCCAGCAAGAACCACGATCATCGGCGGAATGTATGCGAGCTCTAACGCCGCTGGCAACATGCGTAGCGAAGTCATCATGCCGAAAGGCGTTGAGATGTTC
>CAYMFZ010000215.1:3028-8736 GCA_964389585.1 uncultured Pirellulaceae bacterium
GGAGAAAGGTTACTATTGCACGAACAGGTCGAAGGAAGACTACAACTATTTTCCGCCGAAAAATATGCCATGGGATGAATCATCAAAGAAAGCCCATTATCGAAATCGAAAAGAAGGCCAGCCGTTTTTTGCTGTTTTCAACTACACCGGAACTCACGAAAGCAAGATTCGAAATCGCCCGCATGAAAAGGTGATTGATCCCGCAAAAGTTACAATACCCAAGTACTACCCAGACATTCCCGAGGTTCGCGAAGACTGGGCTCAATATCTCGACAACATTACGGTGATGGATCGTTGGGTAAAAAAGCATCTCGATGATCTTGAGAAATCTGGGGAAGCCGACAACACGATTGTTATCTTTTTCGGCGATCACGGAGGTGGCTTGCCGCGGCATAAACGCTACGCAGGCGATTCTGGTTTGCGTGTGCCATTCATTGTTCATGTGCCAGAAAAGCTGAAGGAGCTTGCGAGCGTTGAATACGGACCTGGTAAAAGAACAAACCATCTTGTCGGATTCATTGACTTAGCACCGACTGTTCTCAGCATTGCTGGAATTGAACCACCAAAGTACATGCAAGGACACGCTTTCTTGGGTAAGCATCAATCGGAAACACCCAAGTACTTGTATGCAAGTCGAGATCGAATGGACGAGCGACTTGACTTGAGTCGCTCCATCCGCGACGAGCGATTTGTCTACATTCGAAATTACATGCCCCACCTCCCACACGGACAACATATCGAATACCAACAGCGGTCGAATTCGACTTCGGTTTGGAATCGAATGTTTAAGGAAGGAAAGCTTAACGAGGTTCAATCTCAATTCTGGAGTCCTCGCCCTCCTGAAGAGCTTTATGACCTCGTTAATGATCCAGAGGAAACGGTTAATCTTGCTGGTGATCCGGAATTTGTGGAACAACTTTCACGCTTTCGAAAAGAACATCAAGACAGTTACCATCGCTTTGGAGATCTTGGCCTAATACCTGAGCCAATTGCTTACGAATTTGGTAAAGACAAGTCACGTCGATTGATGCTTGATGACGCAGAACAATTTCCTTTGGATGAAATATTTGATATCGCACAAAAAGCGACGATTGATCCAAGTTCAAATTTCGACGCATTAGTTGAGGCAACGAAGAGCTCGAACGCCTGCATTCGCTATTGGGGAGCGATGGGATTGCTGGTTGGTGTAGAATCCGAATCGACGAAAGTCGAAAAAGCAATTAACAATTCACTGAACTTAATGAATGATAAAAGTGACGCCGTCGCAATCGTGGCACTGGAAGTCATAGCCAATCACGGGACGGACGATCAGCGTCTTAAAGCCAAAGAACGACTTTGCGGTCTCGCGAATTTGGAGAATTCAAATGTATTCGCATCGATTGCGGCTTTGAACGTGATTGATCGCTTGGACAACCTGCCAACACATTTGGGGAAGTCACTTGTTGAGATTCCCGTGAAATCTAAAGATGTACAGAGAGGCAGCGGTTACGTTTTGACGCTTAAAGACAAGATTCTCGACAACGGTTCGCAAAAAAAATAAAAAGTTTTTTGCTCTAAATAGGATTTAAAAGACGTTCAATTGCTTCAAGAATTATCACAGACATTTCCTTTATGATGGCTGACGGCCAATTAAAGGCATCCTGGGCAACGTTGTTAGCTGTGGCGAGCTAGTGGAAGTCTGTCCAACATGCGAACGGAGGTTTCCAGCACCTAGTATTTCGATATGGTCGGCTATACTTGGTTTGGCAGGTTGTATCCAAATGTATATACTGCTTTGAAACCGATTTCATGAGTTCATGGATCGATACTTTTTTTTGTAATTTTTTTCTGAGTTTTTATTGTCCTACCTAAGAGGTTTCCCAGTGAAAAGTAGAACGAAGCGGACAGGTTTTACACTTGTCGAATTGCTTGTGGTCATTGCGATCATCGGCATCCTGATTGGAATGCTGCTTCCAGCGGTCCAACAAGTTCGCGAAGCTGCACGTCGAACGACATGTATGAATCAACTTCGCCAAATGGCACTAGCTGCACTCAACTATGAGTCAGCCCACATGAAGTTCCCAAGTGCGGGTGACCATTCGCAAGGATTCGAAGCTGCTGATCAGCGAACTCGACCTTCGACTGATCGTGAGAACTGGGGTTGGGGATACCAAATCCTACCATTCTGCGAGCAGAACAACCTTTACGACATGCGTCGCGACGCAGCTCTAGTGAGCCCAAGTCCTACTGCAGGACCAAACGGCGAGCCTGGAATCTTCACATTCAATGTTCCTATGTACAACTGCCCGTCTCGTGGACCACGTGTTGGTGCCCGTCCAAACGGCGACTTTTACATGCTCAATGATTACGCTGGTTGCATGACTTCATGGAACTACGGCTGGCGTTACGACGCTGGTTGGAATGGCTTCAACTGGCAAGACCAGCCTGCCAACGGTGGAGAAGCTCAGTCGATTTGGAAAGGCATCATCGCCAAGACTTTCAACTCGTACATGGAATCTGGCGTCCGAACTTATCAGGACTTCGGTCGGATCGGTTTTGGAGCCGTTGCTGATGGATCTTCAAACACAATCATGTTTGGCGAGAAGTCAGTTCAGTCTGTTCGCTACTCACCACCGCCATCAGGCTGGGATTGGTGGGAGCTTCAAGGCTTCATGCACAGCGCCGACTGGGGTAACATGCGTGGATTCCATGCATCTGACAGTGGTGCATTCCTTTGGCCGGATAACCTTCCAGCCAACCGCCGTCGTGGTAACTCGGACAACGCGGAGCACTCTTTCGGTTCTGCTCACCCGGGTACAACGAACTTCGCAATTGGCGACGGTTCAGTTCACGCGATTTCGATGACACTTGATGGTGACATCGGTGACCAAATCGGTCGTCGTGATGACGGAAGCACGCATTCAATCACTGAATTGTAAGGCGTTCGTTTGATTACACAGAATTCCGTCTCAACAGTTGGGGCGGGATTCTTTTTTTTTAGCAAAGTTGAAACAGGGTGGGTTATGAACAAGTCAAGATCGCTGCAAGCAATGTGTTTTGCGCTGCTTTCAAGTGTTTTGCTGGCTGGTTGTGGATCAGGAGATCCAGTTGCTAGTTCGGTTGCGAAACTCAATAAGAACAACACAAGTCGCGCAGCCAATTGCTACGCACTTTATCAGGACCGAAATGGCTACAAGGGTCCAAAGAGCATGGAACAACTGAAAACGTTTCTTCAATCGCCAACCGTCACAAAGAATCTTGAGATGATGGGTATTGATGACATCGACGCGGTGTTCATCAGCGAACGCGATGACGAAGAGCTCACAATGCGTTGGAATGTCAAAGGAAGTAGTCGAGGATGTTACGAGCCCGTTGCATTTGAAACGACAGGCGTTGATGGTTCTCGATTGGTCGGTTTTGCCAACGGAACTTTCGAAGAAGTCGATGATGAGCAAACCTACAACGATATGTTGAAAGGCAAGCACAAGCCGGGCAACTCTCGTCAAGAGGCTGTGATTCCAGAATTCGACAATCAAGGAAACCAGAAAAACTAGTACGGTTTTTCTAACTTAAACAAAAGTAGAGCCCACCTTTGAAGTCAAAGGTGGGCTTTTTTCTTTGCGTGCTAGTTATGCTAGGCTGATTGATCGTTGTTCTGTACTTAGATTTGACTCAAATTGGCATAACCCAAAGTGTCGCCAGCTCAATCCATCAATTCCGTGTGCGAACAGTTTGAATTGAGCTGGAGGATTGATTCGCGCCCTGATTTTGAGTTTTATTGCCGTCAAGCAGAATTGAATGACCGCAATCAGCTTCTTGCCAGAATCGTAAAGCTTGACATCTCATTGAGGATTAAGGCCGAGTTAGTTGTCAAGATCGACGATTACAAATCGCTTGGCGAACAGGCTGTCGAAGTTGCACGTCGCGAGATTGGCAACCAACTGGACACACTCGTTCCAGCTCATCAAAAAGATTTGCACAGTACGTTGTCAACAGAAGCGTTGACGGAGGATACTGCCGATGACCAAAACAGCTCTCAATTTATTGGACCCTTTAAGCTTCTTCAGAAAATCGGTGAAGGTGGCATGGGGGCTGTTTGGATGGCGGAGCAAGAAAAGCCCGTTCGCCGTCGCGTCGCCCTCAAGCTGATCAAGGCAAATCTTGCGACGAAGGAGATCGTTGCCCGATTTGAGGCCGAACGTCAAGCGCTGGCGCTGATGGATCATCAAAATATTTCGCGCGTTTTTGATGCTGGTACCACGAAGGATGGAATTCCCTATTTCGTGATGGAATTGGTCAATGGAGTTCCGTTAAACCAGTATTGCGATGATCACAAACTAAGCGTTCGAGAACGGCTAGAGCTGATCATCGATATCTGTAAAGCAGTTCAGCATGCCCATCAAAAAGGTGTCTTGCATCGTGATTTGAAGCCGTCCAATGTGTTGGTGACGGTTGTTGATGGAAACCCTGTACCCAAAGTCATCGACTTTGGACTCGCAAAGGCACTAGAACACGCAGCCAAACTGACTGACAAATCTATGTTTACCGAGTTTGGGCAAGTGGTTGGCACGCTGCAGTATATGTCTCCAGAACAAGCAGAAATGGATTCGCGCGATATCGATACGCGAACGGATATCTATTCTCTCGGTGTCATGATCTACGAGCTGCTTACAGGGAGCACGCCACTTGATGATGAAACATTGAGCGACCATGCGCTCTTACAAGTTCTCAAGATCATTCGGGAGAAAGAACCTCAAAAACCGAGTCACCGACTTTCATCAACCACACACCAACAGAGCGATATCGGTGAACAGAGACAGATCGGATCCAGCAAACTCCATCAAATCCTAGAAGGAGAATTGGACTGGCTCGTGATGAAAGCGTTAGACAAAGATCGAGAGCGTCGCTACGAATCGGCCAATAGTCTTGGAGACGATATTCGAAGGTATTTGAATGACGAACCAATTCTGGCACGACCACCTTCGGCGTCCTATCGTATTGAGAAATTTGTAAAGAAGTATCGGGGTATGGTCTCATCCCTGGCAGCAATTGCAGTTCTTTTGTTGGCGGGAATATTCGGTACAACTTGGTTCGCAATCGCGGCCAACGAGGCAAAACTCGAAGCCCAAAGCGAATCAGATCGCGCCAATCTCGAAACTGAAGCTGCAAGAGCAAGCGAGAACCGAGTCATTGAGTCGCAGATTGAAACTCAAAAAGCTTTGGCTAAATCAAATTTTGTCGTCGCAAATCTACGCGCGAAACAAGGAAGAGTTGCTGATGCGGATCAGTTGTTGAATTCGATCCCAGATAAATATCGCGATGCTGAATGGTATCTTGCCAAGCGTGAAATCGCTGGAAGTGATATGACGTTAAACGGACATCAAGGAGCAATCGACTGTGTTGCTTTTAACCCTGATGGAAACTGGATTGTATCTGCTGGACGTGACAAAACTATTCGCATTTGGAATGCAGTTGATGGCCAGGAAGCCAAGGTGTTAAGGCTAGACTCGACGTCGGTTAGTTCGATCGCTTTTAATCCCGAGGGAAATGTCTTCGCTGCAGTCGAATCTCAAGGTAGCGTTGGATTGTGGGATCTTGATAGTGGCACACTAATTGAAAGACTATTTCATCCTTCGTTGTCAACGGAAGCTGGAACTGACGTCGTTTTTAGCCCAAATGGAAAACAGCTAGTTTGTGGTAATTTGAAAAATGGTCTTTGCATTTGGGAG
>CAYMFZ010000216.1:0-8683 GCA_964389585.1 uncultured Pirellulaceae bacterium
GGACGTGGTTCCTGGGTTTTACTCGCCCACCCCGCGCCACACCCACGTCGCCCGGCCGCTTACGCGTCACGGCTCACAAATTTTGAATAGGCTCTAAGCTAAGTTTTAAAGCCGATGTTTTGCTGGTTATTCCGGCCCGAGGCTAGCGCCTTCGGCTCACTTTTTTTCCAGCTCGTTCAATTTTTCATTGAGCTTCTCGGAATACGCCGCCAACTTTGAAAGGTCTGCTGGAAACTGAAAACCGGTTAGAGCCGACCTGTCGTTTTTACTCACTGCGATGATTCGACGAAGTAGATTTTGTTGTTTGGGGCTAAGCAACGACTCGAATGATTGCCGGGACTTGAGCGCCGAGTTAATTTTGGTCGCTTGTGTTTCAGACATTGGCAGGTGCCGCAGTGGTGTTTGAATCAAGTAATACTTTTGATCGGAAGCCTTCGCGTCCTTGATCGTCGAAGCATCCCTAATTGCGATTGCATCTTTTCCGACCTTCGCTTTTGCAACTTTCAATTGCTCCCGCGTATGAGCGTAGACTTTGCTCGCACACTCAAATGATTTCGCGGTATCGACAAGTTTTTCGTAGTCAACAACCTGCGGATCATAGGTGAGTGTGACGACTTCCAGCGAGTCCTTCCAACCAGATCGAGTGGAATGAACGCCATCAATTGAACCCAGTTTGGCTTCACCTTCCCAGTAACAGTGCATCGCAAACGTCGCAGCTTGAGTGGAGGCCGTTGGCTTGCTAGTCGCAAAAGCCGACAAGTAACTCGGGATTTCAAGTTTCGCGGCGGTCAACGCGGCGAGCATTCGCTGAACTGTCTCAGTTGTCGTCCAGACGCCGTCCTTGCGTTCAATCAGATCTTTTTCATCAGCGTCGAGATATCGAACGACAGGATTATTCCAAGCTGGCTCGTTAAAATGCTTAAGCAGTTCGGCGTCTTTGCCTTTGCGATTGTTGTGGATAAGAACTGGAATGAAGCATTCCTCGATGGCCTCGACGACCAACGGATTCGAAAGCGGCTCACGGCCGAAGTCTTTACAGGTCTGTCAGCCGGGGATTTCTTGGAACAGGAGAAAAAGGGGCTTGCCCGTCTTTTTCGATTCTTGCTTGGCGACGTCTAGGTCGTTCGTCCAATTGACAGTGCCTTTTTCAACCACTTCGTTTTCCGATTGTTGCCCCACAACAGTTGATGATCCACACAAACCGAAGAAGGCAAAAATGAGGGTGTTATATACCCATCCGTTTTTCAACAAGTGATTCATTTCAAATCCAGATTTAGATTTTGGGTTGGTAACTGGTAGGACGCACAATCAATTTACGAATTGTAACTGCGAATTGTTGACGCCTCACGCCCGATGCTACATTATTAGCTTGAACTAATGTTGCTGATCGTTGGACAAATTACGCTCGACGAATCCAAACGACATTCAAATTGAATTTGGCTCATGAAATTGGGAGGCGTGTTATGGCGTCCAGACGATCCGCGAAGGCTTATTTTAGAACATGTTTTGCAATTATTGGCAATGTAGTTCTCGCATCAACGCCGCTGGTTGGCCAAGACGAAAACCAGTCATCTCGGCGTGAAACAGAAGCCATAAAATCCGTCGAACAGGCAGGAGGCCGTGTCCAGAAAATCTCTGCGGCGGACAATTCTCGCGAGTTGAGCTTTTACCTATCCAGCAAACCAGTGAGCGACGCCCAACTTCAAACTGCGAAAGCAATCGGCCAAGTCATCTGGGTCAACCTCGCAGGTACCGATGTCACAAACGACGGGCTGCAACATTTAGCGGAAATGCCGATTCAAAAGCTGCATTTGGAACGAACCAAGGTCGGCGATGATGGAATGAAGCATGTCGCGAAGCTCAAGGATCTGACATACCTGAACATTTACGACACGAAAGTTTCTGATGCCGGGCTTGAGCATTTGAAAGAGCTCAAGAATTTGCAAAAGCTTTTTGTTTGGAAGTCGGCAGTCACTGAAGCGGGCATGAAAAAGCTAAACGAGTCACTTCCCGATTTGAAAATCGTCGGCGAGCTCAAGCTTGAGCCTGTCGTGGTTGAAGAGCCTAAGGAAGAACCGAAAAAAGAAGACGCCAAGGAAGAAAACAAATCGGAAGGCGATGAAAAACCTGAACCGAAGAAAGCAGAACCAAAAAAGGCAAATGAAAAGAAGAAAGACTGACGGCCTGCCAAGTTCAATGACACAAGAAGCAGGCGCAAGAAAACAGCCGCAAGAATTTAATCTTGCGGCTGTTGAAATTTAGAGAGAAATCGAGACTAATTCTTTGATGCGTCGGCTGGAGTTCGTTTTGGAAACCCGCCGATTCGATCATCAAGCTGAACCGTCTTTGGTGTCGCTCGGACGCCCATTCGATTAAGAAGCTTCTGCAAGTCGATTGGCTCAACTGTGTTTCGCTTTGCTTCTTCTTGCATGTCACGCATCGCATCTGTGATAGCCGACGAATTACGCTTGCTATTTTCAGTGGCATCTTCAAGCAACGATGGCGGCCGACCAACAACAAGATACCGAACTGTCGGGTCGATTTTGCCAATGATATTGCCCTCATCATCATGGGTCGCGGCGACTTTACCACCGTTTCGTTCGATCATTTTCGCAAGCTTGTCTCGGTCGTCGTAACGATCGCCATCAAGATCAAATACGCCTGTCAAAGCGATTGAAACAGAGAATCCAGGATCCCAAGTAGCCGTCAAAATGTGATCGCCAGAAAGGATTGGGTTGTTTGGATCCTCTTCGATAATGTTGGCTTCCGCCTGAAAGGGACTAACTTTGGTGACCTCAATCTTGGCCTTATGTTTTCCTTTGTCGAAGTTCGTCACGTCCTTGGAGTAGATTGAAAATGTGCGGTTGATGGTCAATCCATCAGCGCTTCCAAGGTCGATTACGCAAGAACGCATTCGAGCGGCAACTCGAACGACTTGACCATCCGGACGATCAAAGACTTCACGCTCGTAAATGTTGATTCGAGTTTTTAGGACCGTGTTTCTCTCATCCGTTTTCGCGATATCGTCTCTGAGCTGACGCATGCTCTTGGATGTTTTGGCTTGTGCCGTTTGAAATTGTTCTTTTTGCACAGCGTCGCTATCGATCGCTTCCTGAAGCTTGCTCTTGTACTCAGCTTCTTTGGCTAGAGAGAGACGCTGATTCTCAGCGAGTTCGGCTTTGGTGTCGGCAACTGTTTTTTGCATCGCCGTAACGGTGCTTTCCATTTCTTTGATCTTGGAGGCGGCTTCCGCTTCAGACAAAGCCGTTTGTTTCACTTGAACAGCGTTATCATTGACTTGCTTTGCAACCAACGACTTCAAGCTCGCTAGTTTCGATCGCCATGTCGGTGCCGCAGCTTCACCCTCGGGAGTCGTGACACTCCCCAACATGTCTTTGGTGTAAGCAGCCTTAATGTCTTCAACGCGATTCTTAATCTGCTGAATTGTTTCTTTTTGGCCCGCATCAAGATCGCCCGTTGCAGAGAGCTGAGTGAGCGATTGGATTTGTGGTTCGACTTCGGCAACGCTAATTCCTAGATCGCCCAAATAGGCTCGTAGGATTTCGGCTTCGATTTGGAACGCGTCAGATTGCTTTTCGGCAAACAGCAGCTTGTTCTCCGTGGCTTCCCGGCTGGACGCATTTTCGCCCGCTTTCGAGATTCCAAGAAAAGCAGCAAGCGCCAAGACGAGCGTCAACAACACCAAGATAATGACGGCAATCAAGTAACCTTGATTTTCTCTGGCAGCCATTCCAATTCTCCTAATCTCCGCAGCGTAAACGCGACGGACAAAATGTTTTGTAAATAAATGTTTGCTGATTCAACTCAAACGAATCGCACGGCAATGGGTCATTCAGTTGGGCGGGGCAATAAATGCAACGTCATTCACTTATCGGAAATGAAAGCGTCGAACCATGATTTCGGATCGACCAAGCAGTACAACCAAAACGCCACAATAGTCACGAGGGATTGTGACGGATATTGAAACGATGCCGGCTGAAGAAAGTGGACCCATCCAACTGTCAGTCAATCTTAGATGGGGCCTAAAATAGTGTCAAATTTATTAGGCTTGCGGCATTTGGGAGGCGCGAATGGCAGATTGACTGTGCCGATCGTAGGCTTTGAACTGATTCCACCCGCTTTGCAGTGACCGCACGACAAAGGGCAAACCTCACTCATGGGACGTAATCAGAGCATTCCACGGGTTTTCAGGTTGTTCAGCCGCCGGGCGACATCGACCAAGCCATCAATCACGGCTTCGTCGTAACTACGTCCATCGGTGGTGTCCAAGCCGTGGCCAGGATCCAAATCCCGAAGTGCCTCCAAAGCCGGGTCCTCGTGATGGAACAATTCGACAAAGGCCATCTCCAGACACCCGGTTTTGGCACATGCCGTCATTAGCGCTCCGATCCAGCCATCGTCGGTCGACAAGCAACCTCTTGTCGTTTTGGCAGAGGCGTGAAAAATCCCAAGTGCTCCCGCTTTTGCGATCTCCCCAATCAAGACCTCGTTCTCTGGAATCGTGAGGACAGAGTCACCACAATGTGCCGCATCAACCATGACTTTGAAAAATGGCTCACTCAATTCTGCGTTGGCCGCACTGACGAACTTCCAGATCTTGCCGATGTCGGTAAAGGTTTGAAATTCTCCGCCACGAAGAAACTCGATGTGCCAAGCCTTAATGCCGCTGCCTTCGATGCCGAACTCTCTGACAGCTCGCGTATGAACTTTGACGTTTTGAGCGACTGCGGCCTCGAACTCTTTGCCCTTTTTGGGTTTCGCACCAGGCGCCATCCAGGCTTCGACGGAAGTTGAAGACACATGCTCGACCCCGTTCTTCTTCGCGGCAGCAAGACCACCGACAAGCATCTCAACGACTTGGTCTTCATCATCTGGATTCATTGGATCCACTCCACCAACCATCAGGATGAAGTGAATCTCAAGATCAAGCTCGCGAAACCCAGTGACCATTTCGGAGACGTCTGCATCATTGAGTCCCGGAAAGTAGGGTATCTGAACACACGCAATTTTTACTGGCGAGTTTTGTATGAGAAACTTCATATTCGCGACAAGAATCAATTCACCATTTTCATCGCGAGGAATCCTGCCGTCATCGTCAGGAACAAGGCCTCCGACAAATTTTAGATGAGTAGGAACGACGCCAATTTTTACAGAGGACTTCAATTCAATCGGATTCATGATTGGTGTGGGAATTTTTGATAGCGGATTTAGTCTGCGAAGTAAGGAACTGATTTATACCCAAATTTCGTTGGCTGCCCAGCACTTCGCTTCGATTGCCTAAACCACCGAGACCAACTGTCAAGCAGCCCCTCATTCGAGCAGGGAAGAAATCAAGCCTCACCAAAAAAGCGCAATCTGTCGGAATAAGTGTTGGCAGGCACAGCAAATTTTCTTGCTAGTTTGACGTAACAACCCAGTTTTGTGACAAACAATCCTAGGAAAAATCCAAGTTAACGGTTAGCCTATAAGAGTCTTGAGACGACGGCGTCCAATGCATTTGGACGAGAAATGAGAACTACAACTACAATAGTTCTTTGATTAGGAACAATGACGGAATCGCTGACTACAAGCACGTTCGTGTTTGACAGTTTACTTCTTGGATGAAGAAGTGATTTTGGATTTGGTTGCCAATGCTAAAAAGCTGAGGCAAATGGATGATGGATGATTTTGCCTTCCCAAACGGGGCTTTATAGTTCGCGGTTCACCTACCTTATTGAACGCTTTCTGTGATCCTATTTGAGAAGTTGGGGCTTTTGGATTTGGCTTATGCCGCGATCAAACAACGCATTTTCGTTTTTGTTTGAAGCAGCAGAAAGAGCGTTCCGTGAAAGAAAACACACCGCTTTTTGTCATTGGTTTGGCAGGAGGCATCGCCAGTGGAAAATCACTGGTTGCAAGTTGCTTTGAGCATTTCGGAGCGGCTGTTTTAGATGCGGATCGGATTGGCCATGAAATCTTAAAAGAGCCCGATGTCATTGCGGCGATCGTGTCGCGGTGGGGCCAAATTGTCACGCAAGATGGTGAGATTGATCGAAGCGCTTTGGCACGAATCGTATTTGGTTCTGGTCAGAGTGATTCCAGTGAGCTTGAACATTTGGAAGCAATAACACACCCGAGAATTCATCAACGGATTTGCGAGCGATTAAAAGAGCTCACCGATGATTTTCAAGTTGTTGTGTTGGATGCACCTGTGATGTTTAAGTCTGGTTGGGATCAACTGTGCGACAAAATCGTTTTTGTTGATGCAGACGAATCGATTCGTCAACAACGTGCCAACCAACGTGAGTGGGACGCATGCGAACTTTCAAAACGAGAGGCGAATCAAACGCCAATCGCAGAGAAACGCTCACGATCAAGCGACTTCATCGACAATTCCAAGTCAAAGGAAGAAACGTACATCCAGGCTCGCGAACTTTGGCGAAAATGGAATCTCAATCTCGAAGTGCAATTTGATTCTCCGAATTCTCTTTTTCACAAAACTACCCCTCACACCAAAAACTAGTCAGAACTCTTCACTTCCTCTGACACCGGAGATCCAACATGGCTGATACCCACAAGCCAAACCAAAAATCCCACACCCGCCGGCCATCATCCAGTCGCCCCAACCACCGACGACCTCACTATGAAATGGAGCCTGATGTTGCGGAGAAGCTCCGAGAGATTGAGAACTCGGGCGAGCCAATGTCAATCGCCGAAACAATTTCGCGCGAAGAGATTCGACCAATCTCGGACCTTGAACGAAAAGACATTAACGAAGATGAAGTAATCAACGTTACGGATTTGCAGCAGTTATCGCTCGCAAAATTAAGGAAACAAGCCGAATCCGAAGAAGTTCCGAATGTGGAAGGGCTTGGAAAACGTGAATTGATTTTTGGCATTCTCAAAGAACGCGTCAAATCGCGGGGAATCATGTGCGGTCAGGGAACACTTCAAATCCTACCTGATGGATTTGGGTTTCTACGCAGCCCTCAATACCACTATCTCAATTGCCCTGACGACATTTATGTTTCACCCAGCCAGATTCGTAAATTCAGCTTGAAAAACGGCGCGGTTGTCAAAGGCCAAGTTCGTCCTCCAAAAGAAAACGAACGATATTTTGCGTTGCTTCGAATCGAATCCGTTAATGGGCTCGATCCAATCGAAAGCGCGAGACGGACTAGTTTTGACGAACTGACTCCGCTTCATCCGGATACGCGAATCGTGATGGAACACAACGCCAAGGACATGTCCACTCGCGTCGTCGACATGATTGCTCCGATCGGTTTTGGCCAACGCGGCTTAATCGTTAGCCCTCCCCGAGCCGGAAAAACGATCTTGATGCAGCGTATGGCTCAGGCGACTCTTGCGAACTACCCCGAGGCCTATGTCATCATGTTATTGATCGACGAACGCCCGGAAGAAGTTACCGACATGGAGCGGGAAGTCAAAGGTGATCGTTGTGAGGTCATCAGCTCCACATTCGACGAACCTGCTTCACGACATATCCAAGTCACCGAAATGGTTCTCGAAAAAGCCAAACGGTTGGTCGAAAGCGGCGTCGACGTGATCATCTTTCTCGATTCGATTACGCGATTGGGAAGGGCTTGGAATTCCGAGTGCCCCCAATCAGGAAAAACGCTTTCTGGTGGACTCGATGCCAACGCCATGCAAAAGCCCAAGGCCTTTTTCGGGTCGGCCCGGAAAATCGAAGAAGGTGGTTCGCTGACAATCTTGGCGACTGCTTTGATTGACACTGGCAGCAAGATGGACGAAGTGATTTTCGAAGAGTTCAAAGGAACCGGCAATCTGGAAATCGTGCTTGATCGCTCTTTGGTCGATAAGCGCATTTGGCCTGCGATCGACATCAATGCGAGCGGAACACGGCGCGAAGAAAAATTGTTCGACGAAGACGAGTACGATCGTATCTGTAAAGTCCGACGCGTCCTAAGTGAAATGAATCCACCCGATGCGATGGACATGCTGACGACACGATTGAAAAAGACTCAGAACAATGCTGAGTTCTTGATGAGCATAAAACCGGGCGGCGGTTTTTAATTCGCGATCGGTTGGTGGACTACAGTTGTTTTGTTAGCATGTTGTGCTCGTCCAGTGTCCATTTGATGTTGGATGTGCATAGCGAATCAACCGGCAAACACCTGCTCATCTGAGGCTCAATTGATCAAAGAACTTCATGGAACGTCCGGCTCAGTTTCCGACAATCGGTTTGCGATTGTTGTTTCCAAATATCACAACAGCGTAACGAGCAAGTTGCTCGAAGGCGCGATTCAAACTCTGACGCGGAACCTCGTACCTGCGGGACAAATCGAAGTGCTGTGGGTTCCCGGAGCTTGGGAAATTCCAGGCGCGGTTCAACTGGCGCTTGAAACCAAAAAATTCGACGCGATCATCACGCTTGGCTGCGTTATTCGCGGCGAAACGACGCATGACCAGCATATCAACACAACGGTCAGTACGGGGATTGGCCGACTTAGCCTTGATTACAAAACGCCAATTGCGTTCGGCTTGTTGACTTGCAACACCATGGATCAGGCGATCAGCCGTTCAGGTGGCGATGTTGGTAATAAAGGTGTTGAGACGGCTCAAGCAGCGATTCACATGTTGCTGCTGGTCAAAGAAATTAAGTGATTGGATTTGAGATTTGAAACAAATTTCAAATTTGAAA
>CAYMFZ010000217.1:0-4694 GCA_964389585.1 uncultured Pirellulaceae bacterium
TAAGAGTAAGAGTAAGAGTAAGAGTAAGAGTAAGAGTAAGAGTAAGAGTAAGAAGCCAGTTGCCTTCGGTGGCAATTCAACATGAGCTAAGTCAGTCTCGGAGTAGAAAGTGTTAAAGTACAGAGACTTTGTCCCCAAGCAACTTGAGGCACCCGGCTTCCTCAAGCCAGGCGATCATGAATCATTTGACGAGGCCGTTGTGGCCGCAAACAAATGGCTTGTCGAAAATGACATCAAAGTCATTTCGCTCGAAACGGTTGTGCTTCCAAATATCTGGAGTCGCTGGGAAGAAGGATCAAACGACGCTTCGATTGGAACCAGTGGCGATACGCCAAGTCGCTGGCATCAATTTCTAAGATGCTGGTATCGAGATTGAGAGGAACGCGAATCTTTCCAATCCTACTCTTAATCTCAATCCCGACGCGGCTGTGCAGAACGCAAGAAATGCAATCGCAATTTCAGATCTGAAATCTCAATTCAGTATTCAAGTCTTCTTTGTATTTAAATCTAAGATCAAGCAGCTCGGCGAACGTTTTGCTTAACTTCTTCGGCAATATCAACCGTTCCCAGCAACGGCTCATTCGCCAACGCACCTTGAAGCTGCTCCAACTGCTCGGCTGAGTTCAGCGCCAGATCCAAAAACAGCCATTTGCCACCTGAAAACTCACAGACGCCTCCGCCTGTTCCGCCAAAATAGTCGTACCGTATTCGATAACCAAGCTGCTCAGCCACGTGTACTAGCTGTTCGATTTGTTCAATCGTACTCATCTTGAAACGTCCTTGTTTCTTCAAACTTGCTGTGATTCTTTTGCAAAAAGATGCCGCCGAATTGCTGACGACCATTAAATATTCCTCGCAGGCGAGATGCACAGGCGTGGAAGAGTTTAGGGTTTGAGGTTGGACTCAAGTCATGAAAAAGACTGATCCGAATTCTTGTTTACCCAACCGGATTATAAAGACATCCTGTTTAGCAGCCCACATCGATTGGACGATACGAAGGGTGTGAGCTGGCAATTGCTCAATACTCGATAATACCAATGCATTCTCATTGTAAATCGTGAGCAATTCCCACCCGCCAGATCATTCATCTGCGAAATAGTAAAGCAGGAAAACTGCGTAGTCTCTCGGGGAAACCTTCGAAACTGCCGGATGACCAAGATTTAACGCCACGGAAGGATCGCCCAGTGAGCGACTGCCAGCAAAACCAGACAAAGCAACTTCAAGAAGAAATCGCGGCCCTCAAAAAGCAGCTTGATCAATCCCAGCGCATGACTGCTTTGGGTGAACTTGTCAGCACAACGACGCACGAATTTAACAACGTACTGATGACCATCATCAACTACGCCAAGATGGGAATGCGTCACGACGACAAGGAAACTCGTGACAAGGCATTTGACAAAATCAACAAGGCCGGGCACCGCGCCGCGAAGATCACCAACGCCGTTTTGGGAATGGCTCGTAACCGCAGCGAGCACTTCGAGATGACCGATGTCGCGTCGTTGATTGAAGAAACGATGGTTCTGCTTGAGCGAGAAATGCAGAAGTACCGCATCTCCGTTGACATGCAAGTCGAAGACAACCTTCCCGAAGTTTCCGTGATTGGCAATCAGATTCAACAGGTCTTGATGAATCTATTGATTAACGCGCGGCAAGCGATGAGCGAAGGTGGCCAGTTAGTCATTAAGCTGAAGCAGTCCAAAGAGACGAATTCCGTCGACTTGAGCGTTCGCGATTATGGACCTGGAATCGAGCAAGACAAATTGCGCCAGATTTTCAAACCGTTTTACTCAACGAAGTCCGGCCCAGACGAAAGCGGCAAAGGCGGGACGGGCGTTGGTTTGTCGACTTGCAAGAATATCATCGAAGCCCACGGCGGAAAGATCCGTGTCGAGAGCAGCGTTGGCAAGGGAACTTGTTTCACGTTGATGCTGCCTTTGGAAAAGCAAAAGTCGCCAATCCCAATGGCTCGTGGAATCGCGGGAGCCGTATCGCAAATCAACGCGAGTACGAATGCAGCTTCGCCGAGTTAGGTCGACAACGAGAAGTAGGTGCGTTGCGATAAGTCCCGTCCAAGCATTGACTATCAAGTGAGCCGTAGGCCGTAAGGCATCGGGCGTCCGACGAGATCGCGTTGGGTAGGGTTCAAGCAGAGCACCTTCGCAGGCAGCTTACGCGTCACGGCTCACAATCTGCGTTCTGCCCGGCCGCTTACGGGTCTCGGCTCACAATCTGCGTGCTGCCCGGCCGCTTACGCGTCACGGCTCACAATCTGCGTGCTGCCCGGCCGCTTACGCGTCACGGCTCACTGGACTGTCAGCGCTTCGTCTGACACTTTTTGCAATAAAAAGTCGCGCGCTGTGCCTGCACGATGCGGATGATTTTTGATTTCTTGCACTTCAGGCACCTTTCGCCTTCGCGATCGTAGACTCGGTGTTCGTTTTGATAACTGCCGCTGTCGTTAAGTGCGTTGCGATAAGTCCCATCCGAAAGCGTTGAACCCTCGTATTTGATCGCGACTTCGAAGACTTCGATCATGTAGTCGTAAATCAGCTTCCATCTTTGCTGACTGATTAGGTCACACCTTGTTTGTGGGTGAACACCGGCCAGATGCAAAATCTCTGAAGCGTATAAGTTTCCAATTCCCAAAACCGCTTTTTGGTCCAGCATCGCGACTTTGATCTCGCGTTTGCTTTGGTTGAATCTGCCAGGGAAATCTTCGAATGAAATATCCAACGCATCGGGGCCAAGTTTCCCATCGGTCAGTTTGGTCTGATATTCTTTGGCGTTGAGCAAAGTCACATTGCCCAAGCCTCGGCGGTCCCAGAACAACAATTTCTTGACTGGGCATTTTTTCAAGTCCAAACAAAAACGCAAATGCTCTTTTGTTGGCGGTTCGGCAATCAAAACCAATCCCGTCATGCGCGGTTCAAAGATTAATCGATCGTCCGTCTCCATGCGAATGACGACTCGCTTACCAAGTCGATCGACGCTGGTGATTTTCTTTCCCGCTACTCGTTTGTTCAGTCGGTCAATCCGTGGCGCGATCACGATTGGGCGTTTCGAGCAAGGCGTTCGGGCGGCTTTGACAACCGTCGCACCGACAATTTCCAACACGCCACGGCGCATTGTTTCGACTTCTGGCAGTTCAGGCATTATGTCGTTCAATCAAATGGGAATAAATGTTTAGAGAGAGGAATAGATTCTCGCCAGCAAGCCTCATTCCTACTCGTCATCTTACTCTTACTCAACTTTCAATCTCAAAATCTCAAAATCTCAACTTTCAAATTCTTAATTTCAAATTTTCGAACCAAGTTGGCTAATCCATCAACAGCCTTTTTATGAGTAGGAGTAGGATCTTACATACGATGTTTACTCACATCAAAACGTCCGAACGCCCATCCTGTTGTCCAAACACCCACGGCACTCGAGACCAGCATCACCAGCCAACATGCGAAGACTACGACGGGAAGACTATGCGTGGAATAATGCGCGGCGGCGACGGCACCGATCAACATTGCAAAGATCGCCAATGCAGAAAGCATCAACAGAAAAGTAAACACCAAAATATGTCCGACGTTTTCAAGCTCTCTTGCGACGCCTTCATTTGATTGGCTGGGGTAAAGTAAAGACAGCGAATTGATGATACTCAGAATGACAATGGAAACGAGTGGTGCAAACGCCGCCGCCGTTAGCCACAGCAGCCATTGGTCGAGAGCGAGCCACATAAACAAAAAGATTGATACATATTGAATGGCCACCAATAGCAGAGTCGGACCCAACAATTGGCCCGCTGCGATTTGCCATTTTGAAAATGGCAAACTCTTGAATATGTCCATTTTCTTGACGTCGGCTTGGAATCCCATTGGCAACGTCAGGCCAATCGTAAGCGTAATCATGCTGAGAGAAGCTACGCCCATTGAAAATCGAAATTGAGTTGATTGAATTTTTTGATCGGTAAAAATCAAGAATAAATAGAGCAAGAAGTAGAACATCATCGTCAGGATCACGAGCTTCTTCACGCGAAAAAAAGTTTGCAATTGCCGCCAAGTGATCGGGCCAATTCCACCCATGAACGGAAGCATTGGCAGCGAGTGTCGACTGACGCTGGGAACCAACATCATCTCAATGCTCTGAGTTCGTTTCGCCGCTTCCACTCGGATTCGCGCGTGGTCGATTTCTTTTTCGATGAAGTTGTTGTCTGTTTTGACGATGAGCCAAAGCATAGACGCGACGCCTGTAAGGCAAAGTAAAAAGCAAGACAGCGTGCCGATGATGGATCGGCTGAGCAAGAGATTTGAGAAGACTCTAAACGGAGTGATCCCCCACTGGTAAGCGTCAGAGGCAGTGAATGCGTTTAGCGTGGCAAGAACTTTCGTTTCGTCCTTGAGCAAATTCCAGTCAAATTCATCACGGATGGAATAGATGGCGGCCAGCCAAAACAATCCCAACGTGATCGCGGCCAACTTTCGAAACGGAGTCAAGAAACGAATGATGATCGACTTTCTGACCAGTCCTGACCACACGAACGTCAAACGCATCAGCAAGAATGCGAGCGAGATCATGATGAATCCGCGAATAAAACTCACGAAGAAAGTTTGATCGAGAAATAAATAAACGCTTGAAACAAAACAGTTCATCGCAAAGCAGATCGCCAGCGTCGACGTGACAACGCCAAACAGTTTGTAGATCAATAA
>CAYMFZ010000217.1:4704-8622 GCA_964389585.1 uncultured Pirellulaceae bacterium
TCGCGAAAAAGGCCCAGTGAACAGCCAGTCGATTTCAGATTGACTGAACATGAGTGTTTGGTCTTTTTTGGGCGCCATCATCGCCACGAAGAATCCAAGCGAAAATGCGAATGGAAGATAGTTGTCGATCGCATAGCGTGTGGCGTCAATATATTCGTTTGGTGGTCCCTGATCTGGTGAAAATGCAATGAGGAATACGGGAGACAGTACCAATGCAATGAAGCCGACAGTGAAGAACGCGCGAATCGCACCCTCAGGGCTCTTGCACGAACGCCAAAGCATCCGAAACGCGCCTCGCGACTTCATTCGAAAAAGCAACAACAGCGATTTCACTTCGAGGTTGATTCCTTATTGGGCTTATTCGAGTCAGGATCTGTTTCGCCGATCGTGGCTTTGAAAAAGATCTCTTCCAGCGGCGTGCCAGTTTCAAGTTCCGGGTAACCTTGTCGAAGTTTTTCCAGCGTTCCACAAAACTGGCTTCGACCCTTTGAGAGAATCAGCAAATGTGTACAAAGATCTTCGATCAACGAAAGTAAATGACTGCTGACGATGACGACCGCACCCTCACTCGCGCGAGCTTGAATCGTTGACTTCATTCGGCGGATCGCCAATGGATCAAGTCCTGTATGAGGCTCGTCGAACATGATCAGTTTGGGCTGTTGAAGATAGGCGCAGCAGATGGCAACTTTTTGACGCATGCCTCGTGAGAGTTCGCGAGCAAGTGAACTACGTTTGTCGACTAGTTCAAATGTTTCGATCAGTTCTTCAGCGATCGGTTCGAAATTCTGGACTTGGTAAGCCGCCGCGATGAATCGCAAGTGTTCCCAAACAGTCAACGTCTCAAATAACTTTGGATCATCTGGAATGAAGGCGACGATTTGTTTGGCCATTTTTGGTTGAGCGACCACATCGAAACCGTTGACTAAAATTTTTCCATTGGTTGGGGCAATGATGCCGGCGATTGCTCGCATGGTTGTGGTCTTGCCAGCGCCGTTGGGACCGACCATGCCCATGATGGTTCCCGGATGGGCTTCGAAAGACAGCGACTCGACGGCGAGCGTTTTGTCGTATGCCTTTTGGTATTGGTCGACTTGAAGCAAGGCATCCTCGATTTCGAATCTGGGACTTTGGTGTCTGCTAAATTGCATCAACGATTCAAAATTGCTGATCAATCATTGCCGTTGTGGAACAGACTCTAAGTCAATTGTTCCTTTAACACCAAACTATCGGGTTCAGTTTAACCGTAACCAAGCCAGCTTTCACGCAGGAACGTTATCAAACAAATTTCAAGGCGGTTAAAACGAGTGCGTTGGAAGCGAATATGTTTGATTCTAATGCCTTTGTCTTCACCCGTTCGACTATTGACGGTTTGCCAAGCGGCTTCGACAATTAAACTTCCTCGGCGCTGAAGCAACCAAGTGATGGTTTCGTTCAGTGCGGTTATTCTTTCCAATATAAGCTTATGCCCAGTCAGTTTTTATCACAGCCGAGTCCTGATGCCAGTTTGCCTGATGAGAAGGGGCGTTTTGGTGAGTTCGGAGGACGATATGTTCCCGAGACTTTAATCGCCGCGCTCGATCAGCTTGACCAAGAGTATCGAGCCGCTCAAAAGGATCCAAGTTTTCAAGCCGAGCTTGATGTCTTGCTTCGCGATTTCGTCGGTCGTTCATCGCCGCTTTATTTTGCCAAGCGTCTAACCGAAGAATGTGGAGGAGCCCAAATTTGGTTCAAGCGAGAGGACTTGAATCACACGGGAGCTCACAAAATCAACAGCACGTTGGGTCAGGCTCTGTTGACGATGCGAATGGGAAAGACGCGAGTGATCGCCGAGACTGGCGCTGGGCAACATGGCGTCGCGACCGCCACAGCATGTGCTCACTTTGGTTTGCCTTGCGTCGTTTACATGGGTGAAGAAGACGTTCGTCGCCAGCAACCCAACGTTCAGTCGATGAAGATGTTGGGCGCTGAAATTTGCCCGGTCACTACCGGTTCAAGAACGCTTCGAGATGCCGTCAATCAAGCCATGCGAGATTGGATGAGCTCCGTGGCCGATACACATTACATTTTGGGTTCGGTTGTTGGGCCACATCCATTTCCATTAATTGTCCGAGATTTTCAAGCGGTTATCGGTCGCGAAACGATCGCCCAATCGCAAGAGCGTTTTAATCGCTTGCCCGATGCGGTGGTTGCTTGTGTTGGTGGCGGAAGCAATGCGGCTGGAATGTTCTACCCATTTGTTGCAGAAACTGATGTTCCGCTGATCGGTATCGAAGCCGGTGGTGAGAACGATCAGCCGGGACGGCATGCGTCAAGTTTGACATTTGGAAAGCCGGGCGTGCTTCACGGAAGTTTCAGCTACGTTCTACAAGATGAAGACGGGCAGACGGACGATGTGCATTCGGCATCGGCGGGATTGGATTATCCAGGCGTTGGACCTGAGCATAGCCATTGGAAATCAACTGGTCGTGTCGAGTATCGAGCTTGCCGTGACGACGAGGCTTTGGCGGCTTTCGATTTGGTTTCCAGAATGGAAGGCATTTTGCCCGCTTTGGAATCTTCGCACGCGATTGCCAAAGGGATGGACGTTGCCAAGGAGCGAGGCAAAGATGAAATTGTTGTGATCTGTTTGTCGGGCCGAGGCGATAAGGATGCTGCTGAGATTCAGCGTTTGAGGGATGAGCGGGCGCAATGACATTGTCCTGAATTGTTGAGTTCTAAATCAAATTTTGGTTGGTCTAGGTTTGCACCAGCTTGTTGTTTCTCATGCCAGACCTCGCTTTGCTTCGGGGCTGGAGCTATTTCACAGAGTGAAATACCACAATCTAAGATGCACCAATTTTACATTTGGCTTTGATATCCAAAATCGAGACAGCTAACCCACTAGTCAGGATAATCCATGTCGGCGATCGACGAGCTTTTTCAACAACTCAAAACCGATGGCAAAAAAGCCTTCATGCCATTTGTAACTGCCGGCGATCCAACGCTTGAGTTCACAGCCGATGTTCTTAAGCGGCTTGATGCTGACGGTTGTCATTTGGCTGAGCTAGGAATTCCCTACAGTGATCCAATCGCCGACGGGCCCGTCATTCAAGCCTCCTACACGCGATCGCTCGACGGTGGAACGAAGCTGGCTGGAATCTTTGACATGGTCAGCAACGTCAGCCCACAAATCAAAATGCCAATCGTGATGATGGTCAGCTATGCGATCATCTATCGGCATGGCGTCGAAGAATTTCTCAAGCAAGCCAAATCAGTTGGCGTTGCTGGTGCGATCGTTCCTGATTTGCCTGTCGATGAGTCGGCCGAGTTGTTAACCAAGTGTAAGGTTCATGACTTCAGCTTGATCCAATTGATCACGCCGACGACTCCGCGCGAACGAGCGATTGAGATTGCCAAGCAGACAACCGGATTCATTTACTACGTTTCGATAACAGGAATCACTGGCGAGAGGACGGAGTTGCCGTCCGACTTGGTCGACAACTTGAAATGGTTGCGCGAGCAAACAGAGCTTCCAATTTGTGTTGGGTTCGGAATCAGCCAGCCTGAACACGCCGAGGTTCTTAAGCCAGTTTGTGACGGAATGATTGTTGGATCGGCCATCGTACGGCGAATCGCCAAGGCGACTACAGAGCAAGCGTCATCCGGAGATGTTCTCGACGATGTTGGCGCTTTCGCCAAAACGATGCTGGGTTCGATCAGCAGTTGAGAAGCGTCATCACATCGTCTTTAGCTTTTGGAATCGTTGTTCCCAAAGTCGTTGATTTCTCCGAAATCTAAACGTGCGGAGTCTTGAGGTGTCAACTCGGCAAAAAATCTCAAAGCTCTCTTCGGGCGAACAGCTTTAGTTTGTTCGGTAGCATCTTTAACTAGAGGACATTTCAAAACCTAAAATCGTGCGATCATCGTAGTGGGATTCGC
>CAYMFZ010000218.1:0-8608 GCA_964389585.1 uncultured Pirellulaceae bacterium
GCCTTGGTCTGTCGATCACTCGCGCGGTTGTTGAAAAGAACCAGGGCAAGTTGAAGGTCGAAAGCGAACTAGGGGTGGGCAGTCAGTTTTCAATCGTGTTGAAACGTTGGGAAGAATCTTCTTCAGAAGTTCACCAATAACCAATCCCAGAATATGAAAGCCGCAGGCTAGCCAAGAAACTTGGCGACGACCACTGTGATGTTGTCGCGCCCGCCAAGCGCGTTTGATTCGTCAGTGATACTCTCGCAAATAGTATGCGATGTTGCATCCGCTCTTAGGTGACGTTCAATTTGTTTGTCACTTAGATGTCGATTCACGCCGTCACTACAAAGCAAAATTCGGTCACCGTAGGAGAGTCTTTGGCTGTAGACCGCTGCTTCAGGTTGTCCTTCGATTCCAATCGCACTCGTTAAGACGTGCTTGTAAGGCGAATCGGCAAACTCCTGCTTGGACAAATGACCCTGATCAAGAAGACATTGAGCAAACGTTTGATCTTTGGTCAGCAGTCCCAGCTTATTCTTGTGCAGAAGGTAGCAACGACTATCTCCAACATGCAAAACATAAAGCATCGGCCAGACGACGTATGCGACGGTCAAAGTCGATCCCATTCCGTAGCGTCCAGGTGCATGTTCGGCGTCATTGCAAACAGCGCGGTGAGAAAAGTTGGCCGCTTGCTGAAGATCCTTCATGAATTGCTCAATCTCAGGTTCTGTGGGATGAAACAACCAATGCATCGAATTCAAGAGAAAACGAACTGTCGATTTGGCCGCTAACTCGCTCGCGACTTCACCTGCGTTCGCACCACCCATTCCATCTGCGACGAGAAAAAGTTTTCCCATTGGTTCGCCGAAAACCTGAGGCGCTTCGAAATTGATGCTCGAGTACTCAGTTCCCATGTGTTTATGTAAATCACCAATCACAAAGTGATCCTGATTTATCTCTCGATGCCTCCCTGTGTCAGTCATGCCAAAACATTCGATGTCAACTTTTTCATGGAGTGCTGGTTCTGGAGTCGGCTTCATTTTGATTGGTCCATTTGTTTTTCGCGATTGATTGGTTACTTGCAAACCAAGTGCCAACGCGCGAAAAGACTCAACCTGAACACTTGCGACTTACCAATGAGCATTAGTTTCAATTGACGCACGATTACATTGTGCGAATCCGCGCGCGAGCGATCTTAAATAAACGAATCAACGAGACTTCTTCGACGGCATTCTGTTGGCACGAGTATTGCAACGTCTGAAGTTGTTGCGGACGAACTTTACAAGCGAGAGGAAATGTCATGAACACTTCAACCGGTCTAAAACCAAAGCTACAAAACAAAGTCAAATCTTGTGACGGCAAGGCCGCTTGCGAGAACTGCAAAGGAAAGCAACAAGTTAAACAAAATGTGACAAAGCTAAAGCCGTCGAAGCCGATGATTAAAGTCGGCTGCTGGAACGGACTTTTTGCTGGTACTTTGGATTTCTAATTTCAAACACAGAGCATGTTCCAATGATTCTTAAAGAACTTATGCGCGAACAAAAAGAAGTTTTTTCGCTTCCTTCTTGTGCGCGAATATCAGCCGCAGCCGATATGATGCGCGACAAGCGAATTGGGTCGGTCGTCATTGTTGATGACGCCAATAGTGTGATTGGAATCATCACTGATCGTGACATCGCGATGGTCTTGGCGCTCGGGGCGGGCACCCCCGATTCAACCGTCAAAGAGGCCATGAGTCAGGACGTTGAAACGATTCCAGATTCAATGGGCATGTTCGATGTGTCTCGATTCTTCCGTACGGTCGATGTGAAACGATTGCCAGTTGTTGATGCACAGGGAACGTTGGTCGGAATCGTTTCGATCGATGATGTGATGGCGCTGCTCGCACGTGAGATGTACGATACATGCAGTTCGTTAGAGCCAAAGCTTGGTCATATGGTCTAGCGTTTACTCTTTCTTATTTTGATTCGGTTCGGATTCGTCATACAGCATGCGTCTGGCTGGCGTTTCCAAATCGTCATATTGGCCGTTGCGAACTTGAGCAACGAATGCAATCACCGCGATCAAGGCGATCAAAAGCGCGACCGGAATGGCAACATAAAGAACGCTCATGATCTTGCTTTGGTGATAGGTTCAAAATTTTGGTCAGGGGAAATGCGGCCAGAGTTCAACGATAAAGCGACAACGGTGATTGAACTGATCGGCATCAATATCGCAGCGACCAGCGGATTGATAAATCCAGCGAATGCTAAAGCAGCAAAAGTCAAATTGTAAGCCAGCGAGACACCCAAATTAATTCGCATTGTCCGCGAAGTTGAATCGCTAAGAGAAAGCAATTTCAAAATCGGATTTAGCCCAGCCTGTGCCAGATAAACCGGCGCGGCCGCAAGGCTGGCTTCTGCCCCATTTTTTACTGCGATGCCTACCGTCGCAGCAGCCAATGCGGCGCTATCATTAACTCCATCGCCAACCATCACAACGTTACCTCTGGACATTGAATTCTTGATCGTTTGCAATTTCGATTCAGGGTCAACGCCGCCAATCGCATTGGCAGGCTCAATTAAAATTCGCTTCGCAACTCGATCGACGACTTGTTGATGGTCGCCTGACAAGATTCCTATGTTCCAGCCCTTGTCCTTTAAATGGTGAACTGCCGATTTCGCTTCGGCTCTGATCGAATCCCCGATGGCAACCAACGCAACGATTCTTCCATCGACACCAATCCAACAAGGTGAAAAACCTTGTTCAATCAAGCGATTGGAGATTCGAAGCTGCCTCGACGCAGGAACAATGTCAAATTTCGCAAGCAGTTTTTCATTGCCAATTACGACATCGTGACGGCCTACGACTCCACTCACGCCAAGTCCAGGATGATCTTGCGATTCTAAAACGGCGGTCCGCGATTCGATTACTGCGTAGTCGATTTTGACATGATTCTCTTGTCGAATTTTGTCAAAAACATGCCAAGTTGTTTTTCGGTGTTGGGCAATCGCTTTGGCGACTGGATGTGAAAATTCTTCTTCAAGCGCGGAAACGATATCAATCCAACTTGTGTCGCCAAGCCACCGTTCGACTTTTAAGTCTCCGTCGGTTAACGTGCCAGTCTTGTCCAGCCAGATCATTCCTGGATTCTGCAAAGACTGAAGCACATCTCCGCCCTTGACCATAATTTTCTGTTTGGCTGCCCGACCGATGGCAACCGCAATAGTCAACGGCGTGGCAAGTGCCAATGCGCATGGGCACGCCACGATCAAAAGTGCAATCGTGCGATTAATTGCAACTTCGAGGTTGACGCTGGACCACCAGCCAAGTGTGAACAAGGCCAATACAATAACCGCTGAGACAAAGTAGCCGCCGATCTTGTTTGCCCACAAAACCATCTGCGGTCTGTCCAATGAAGCCTGCTCAACCAAATTGATAATTTGGCTGAGACGCGTTTCATGACCGATCGCCATCGCCTTCATCAAGATTTTTGAATCTAGATTCAAAGTCCCAGCTGCAACCAAGTCTCCAGATAATTTTTCGATTGCATTTGATTCACCAGTCAGGATCGACTCATCGACACGAGACTTACCCTCAACGATTTCACCATCGACGGGAAATAAGTCGCCCGCTCGGATCTGCAACAAGTCACCAATTTGCACCAGATCAACCAACGTTTCGAAAGGCTGGCCATCGACTAGCTTGATAGTTCGTTGTGGCGTCAACTGAAATAGCAATTCAATTGAATTGGCCGCAATTGCTTGTTGGCGGAATTGAATCCAACGCCCGATTAGCAACAGAAAAATCAAAATCGAGAGGGAGTCGAAATAGATTTCACCCGTCCCTCGAATCACATTGGCCAAACCCGCCAGCGTTCCGACTAACAACCCCAATGCGATTGGCAAATCCATGTGTGGTGTTTTCGTGCGGATCGCGCCCCATGCACTTTGTAAAAATGTTCGACCTGGCCAATGCAGCGCTGCAAGTCCCACAACGCAGCTCGCAACTCGTAAGAGGTGGGTCATCCCGATGCTCATGTGCGAGAACATCCCAAGGTACAAGGCCAGAGAGATGATCATGTTGTTTCCGGCGCACGCCGCCGCGATCCCAATGCGGATCAAGTGTTTTCGGTTTTCTACCTTCCAACGATTTTGATGCTCGTTCAGCAAAACTGGGGATGGCGCATAACCCAATTGGTTTAGTGTGGCCGCGATTTGGGAGAGCTGAACCTGCTTGTTGCACCAACGAACCACGATTGTCCGTTTGGCCCAATTGACTCTCGCGCTGACAATTCCCGGCAGGATAACAGGCAGTTTTTCAAGCAGCCAAACACACGCGCCGCAATGAATGCCCTCGACCGCCAGCTCAATTTCCAATTCACCTGAATCGTTGGCTTGATGCTCGTTGGCTGTCTTAGATGATGTCGAGTCAGCCTTTGCGTATTTTTCTTGGAATGCTGGTTCATCGAAATCGTCAAACCTTGCCACACTCGGTTTTCGAAAAGCAGATCCGTCTGAAGCCTTGGTTTCAGCCATTCGGTAAAAGGAATCTAGCCCGTTGCCGTGGATCAACTCATAAGCACCAGCGCAACCATTGCAACAAAATTGCGCTTCACGATCGGGTTCAATCAAACCTGCGGGAACAGGAAGTCCACAGTGTGTGCATTGAACGGCAATTGAATCTGTCTTAACGATCACTTGCCCCTTTCATCGTCGTCGCTGCAACAGGGAAGTGCCTCCTGATCGATATTCTGAATTTGCTCCGTCAATCGTTCGGTGCCTGTGACGACGGTTGTGTCGTTTCCAACGACGACGGGAGCACGGTAGGCGATTGTGAAAAGTCCAATCGCAATCACCAGCGTTGCCATCAAAACGGGAAGCCTTTTCTGGATTGATGTGCTAATGCGATTGAATCCCAGCATCAACGCCGACATGATCGGAATGGTTCCGGTCCAAAACACGATCATCACGACCATACCCCAAAACGGACTTCCAGTTCCGGCAGCCGTGATCGCAAACGTATAAAGCCAGCCACAGGGCATAAGCGTTGTCAGGGCACCAATGACGAAAGCGCGTCGTAGCGGCGGCATGGCTTTCGCTTTTGCAAATCCATTTTTAAGAACAATTTGAACAGGCGAAAAAAGTTTGGGAAGCTTGATTCGGAATCCATAAAGTCGAGCCATCGCGATCAATCCGACGGCAATCATTAAACCGCCCGCAACATAAGTCGCCGTTTGTTGCCAATCTGCGAATGAAGTTCCCAGGTTCAGTGCCAATCCTAGCGAACCAAAAATGAGGCCGACGATCGAATAAGTCACCAATCGCCCGCCGCTGTAAGCGATCGTCGGTAGCGCCGCCGATTTGCGTTTCTCAGAATCTGCGCCCGCAAGTAGCGCGAATGGTCCGCACATACCAACGCAGTGCAGACTGCCAAGCAAGCTGGCGATGAAAACGGTTCCCAAGAGGATGCCCATAATTAAAGGTTCCTGTTGGAGTCGATGTCGAGCTGTTGCTCGAACAGAAATTGTTGGTCATCAACAATGGCAGTTCCCGATAATCGCCAAACGCCGCTGTTTTGGATTTTGATCGTTGCGGAAAAAACGCCTGGCTCAACGGACGTCAACGACACTTGTTGAACTTCCGCTGCTCGTCCGCGATGAAAGGCGGTGAGGTTCACGACCGCGTTTTCAATTGGTGCCTTGGTGCGATCTTTTAAGCTGACGGTCACGGATCGGTTGCCGCGAATATCGCCGGTTGGAGCGACTTCGATTTCTGCATTCCAACCAAGTTGTTCACTGGCAACGCGTTGACGTTTGACTTCGTCCCAATTCAAAGCTTGTTCGTCGTATCCAGCAGCAACGGCATGAGATGAATCTTGCGAAGTGATTGCAATTGCCGTCGTCCAGATGATTGCCTGAATCAGAAAGAACATCAAGATAAACCCAGTCCACAAATATTGGGCCGTCTTTTCTTTCTGTTGGAAACTGGCGGTGTTCATGGGTAGGTGTTTGGTTCGTGAAAAACGTCGGCGTGCACGGGGCTGGCAAAACGAACTAAGGTCAATCGTACGGACCAATCATTTTCAGGGTCAGCGTTCGGCTGACTTCGGCTTGATTGGTTACAGATATTTCCGAATCGGCACGTCCATTGACGAAAGCACTTTTGGGCGCGAGCAGGCTAATGTGAAACGTTTTTGTCTCTCGCGGCATCAATTCGATGACTGATTCTCGCAGTTCGATAGTCGCCGAATCGGGCAGGTCAACCGCGGCTTCAAGGCTCATCACATCGTCGGTGCGGTTGGTTAGTTTGAGCTTCAAAATGTTTCGAACGCGTCCATCTTCGGTTGTCGTATGAGGGTTGCCTGGTTCGCGAATAACAATCGCATCAAAGGATTTTGTTGACAAGAATACGGCAAAGAACGCGGTCGCGATTCCACCGAGCAATAATGGATAGATCAAGGTGCGTGCACGCAACAGGCTGCCCGTCATACCTCGGTCACGTGATTGAGAACTAAAGCGAATCAAGTTGGGAGCGCGTCCGATTTTGTCCATTACAAGATTGCACGCGTCGATGCACTGGGTGCAGTTGACACATTCCATTTGCAGTCCATCACGAATATCAATTCCTGTCGGGCAAGTCGTCACGCAGTTGCCGCAATCAATACAGTCACCAACGACAGGCAAACTAGAATCGACGTCGGGTGATTTTTTGGATGACTTTCGAACTTTACCTCGTTGCTCGCCTCGGTTTTTATCGTAAGCCACGATCAAGGAATTTTGGTCAAGCAAGACCGATTGCAAGCGTCCGTAAGGACAAGCGATGAGGCACATCTGTTCGCGAAAGAAACAAAAGTCAACCATCATTCCGAACGTCACAAACGCCATAACGGCGAAAGGAACGGGATGTTGTAAAGGCGATTGGGTAACCCATTGGCTCAATCGGTCCACGCCTATGAAGTAGGCTAAGAACGTGTTTGCGAGGTAAACACACAACAGAAAATAAGCGACGTATTTTGCTGCAGTTCGCCAAGGCGGAACCTTTTTCTTATGCCCGCCCCGCCCAACGGTTCCGTCAAAGAATCTTTCAACGGGCCGAAATAGAAACTCCATATAAACTGTTTGCGGGCAAGCCCAACCACACCACACGCGACCAAAAAGCGCGGTAAATAAAACGATACTCAGTAAAACGCCCACGAGAAATATCGCCAGCAGCACCGTATCGGTTGGCAGAAACGTAAACCCAAAAATGGTAAACCGCCGAGCGACAATGTCGAGCAAAACAAATGGCTTGCCGCCGATCTTTATAAATGGCACTAGCGTGAAGATAGCGATCAAAATGTAAGCGAACCAACGACGTCGCTCCAGCAATTTGCCTTTGCTAAGTTTAGGCTTGAGCCACCGCCGAGAACCGTCGGCTTCCAACGTGCTGAGCACATGCTCTTCGGGTCGCAGGATTGCGGAACCACCAGAGTCATCGGTCTTCGCGGCATTTGTTTCGTTGGCATTCATTGGCTGTGAATATCATTCATTCCACGCGGAAATCTCGTTGCCTTCAGGTGGCTTTCCGCCCGCTGCGGGAGTCTCCCTCAACGAAGCAACATAAGCTGCGGTCAGGACGACTTGATTCGGGTGAGTCAATCGGTTCTTCCAAGCCGGCATGGCGCCATTGGCAGCTCCGTTTTCAATGACTTTGGCGATGTCCTCAACGTTGCGAACATTCTTCCAGTAATCGTCCGTCAGGTTGGGACCAACCGCACCACCGCCATTCGCCTTATGGCAACTCACGCAGTTTGTTTCATAAACGACTTTGCCAACAGCCAACCATTCCTTTTCTTCATTCATGTACTTAAGAATGGTTTCGCGATCAGGAGTCAGGTCACCAATCTTGGCAAATCGAGTTTCGAAAACACTTGCCATATGCTTGTTGTACTGGTCTTCGATGGAGCGTCCGTCGCCGCCGTGAATGTAAAAGTAATACAGCGGTGCGATCAGGATGAAAAACCAAAACAGAAACTTCCACCAACCAGGCAGCGGATTGTCGTATTCCTGAATCCCATCGTAAGTGTGCCCGGTTAGCATTTCATCCGATTCAGTGGGTGTATCGGTACTCATCAGTTTGATTCCTCCTGGTTTCCAAGCACAATTCTCGAGTTCCGTTCCGTGACGTCCGACCGCATCATCAGCGTACGAATCACGATGGCGATAAAAACCAAGGCAAACATCGCCAATGCAATTTCGGCAAACACGCCATACTCCAAGAAACTGGTTAGCTTTTTAATCATGGTGACTGCTCCGTTTCATTTGGAGGGTTAGTCGAAGTCGAATCATCATCCAGCGGTTTGGGTAATTGCAAGTATTTCATCAGATTTCTAACGTCTTGCGGATCCATGACGTCGAGTTGTCCAGCCGGCATCAAAGACAAATCTGATTTCTTTCGTTCTTCTATGTCGTCTTGAAGAATCTCAACGCGCGGATTATCCGCCGTCTTCATTACAAGTATTTCGTCGTCTTCTTTTGCAACCACTCCGGTGAATACTTCGCCATCGATGGTCAGAATAATTTCGGTTTGATAGGCTTCCAAAATTTCTAGACTCGGAGCAACCGAGTTGGTTAGGAGCATATTCAAGTCCCAGCGCTGGGCTGAAG
>CAYMFZ010000219.1:0-8605 GCA_964389585.1 uncultured Pirellulaceae bacterium
TTACTCTTACTCTTACTCTTACTCTTACTCTTACTCTTACTCTTACTCTTACTCAATTTTTAAACCGCGAACCATTCGTGCACTACGCCTTGAATTGAAGTGACTTAGGCTTCCAGCCTGAGTTTTCACACTTTCAAGCTGGAATCCTAAAACACTTTCCAGACCGTATTCAAAAAACTCACCAACCAAACTTGAAAGATCAACCAAATGGACACCAAAGCTTTTCTCGAACAACTACTTGAATCTGGCCGCAAACTTGCCGAGCAAGGATTGGCCCAGGGCAAGGAAATCGCCGCGCAAGGCAAAGACGCCGCCAAGCAGGGAATGGACTACGCTTCAGACAAACTGAATCTGCCAGAAGCCGGCCCCGAGCGTGACAAGATGCTTAAGAACCTAGGCCTTGGCGCCGCGGCAGGTGGACTCCTTGCGTTGCTTGTCGGAACAAAATCTGGTCGCAAAGTTCTAAGTCCCGCTGTGAAGCTTGGATCACTCGCAGCACTTGGTGGGCTTGGTTACAAGGTTTACACCGAATGGCAAAAGAAGCAAGGTCTTGAATCAAACGGCCAACCAATCGCAAACCTTTCTGGTGCTGATGCCAATGACCGAGCGATGTCGATCGTCAAAGCCATGATCTCGGCTGCAAAAGCAGATGGCTCGATCGATGCGGGTGAGCAAAAATTGATCGTCGACCAAATTGAATCGTCCAATCTCGATGATTCGGCTTCGCAAATTTTGATGACCGAGTTACAAAAGCCACTCAACGTCAACGAGATTGCAGCTGGCGCCGATTCACCCGAGGCCGCCGTTGAAATCTACCTTGCGTCATTGTTGCTAACTGACAAATCCAACGCGCAAGAGCAAGCTTATCTTGATCAATTGGCAAACTCGATGAAGCTTGATTCAGATTTGGTTACACAACTCGAGTCGCAAGCGTTCGCGAGCTAGGCGCTAAAAATAAACGAGCCACGGATGAAACTCGAACCAAACACAGATCTCATCGAGCTAATCCGTGTTTCATCCGTGGCAAATATTTCCAACACACTTTGAGCCTGAGCAACTACTTATCAAGATCCTCAATGTCTTTCGGCAAACCTGGATCAGCCACGCCGTAGGCGCCTTTGCCTTGGAACTCGATTCGCGATTTCACATCGTCCATGATTGATTCGACATCCGCATCCCAGAACGCATTCTTCTCTTTCTGAGTCTTGGGAACGTTGAGCGGTCGAATGACTCGAAATCCAACGCCCAACGCGGGAGAGTCGGTATGCCACCAAGGGCTTTTGGGATTGTTCGGATCTTCGTTACGCCACATCTCTTCGGACGCCAATCGAGATGCACTTCGGCATTCTTCGGGAACACTTTCCCATGATCCACCTCGTGCGACTCGCGGGAACAAAGTCGTTGGTTTGCGAAAGGCCTCCATCACGGTAACGGACGCACCTTCTTCAACATGGGTATAGCCGTCTTCGTCGTATTGATCCAAAACCCATTCGGCAACGTTTCCATACATGTCGTACAAACCCCAAGGGTTCGGTTTAAGCTGACCGCAGTCTGTTCGAACTTCCTCCGAATTTTCTTCATGCCAACAATGATCTTCGAGATCACCCATGTCATCGCCAAAGTAAAACGGCGTCGTGGTTCCGGCGCGGCAAGCGTATTCCCATTCAGCCTCGGTGGGCAATCGGTAGAACGAACCTGAAATCTTGCTCAACCATTTCGTGTATTGTTTGGCTGCGAACTGTGACATTGTTGCGGCAGGTTCTTTGGGGCCTTCACCCTCAGCGTATGTAAACTCGGCGTCGTAAAGCGAAGAAGGCGAAGTCACGGCGTCGACTTCGTTTTCGGCAGTGACTTTTCGAATTCCTGAACGCTGCATGGCTTGGAAATTCTCGTAGAGCCCCATGTACTTTTTGTACTCGGCCCAAGTCACTTCGTATTTGCCCATCCAAAATGGCTCAACCGTCACTTCAAATTGCGGCCCTTCGTCGTCGTTGCGATCTTCTTCGTCTTCGGGGCTGCCCATCATGAATTTGCCACCAGGAATCGGAAGCATGGTGTATTTCACATCGGTGCCTGGAATGGTCGCCTCATAAGGAACCATGAATCCGCCTTCGATTTCAATCGCAGGGCCCGACTCGGGTTTCTCTTTTACGATGCCAAGCGTTTCAGCTTTTTCAGCAACAGGTCTGTTCGCTTCTTTTGTCTCTTGAGCAAAGACTCCGCTGCCAAGGGTTAGCAAGGCGCAAATTACTGAGAGGTTGAGGATGGTTTTCGTCAAATTATATTTCACAGTGTTTCCCGTTATTGATTTTTGCAAGGCGATTAGCAGATCGTGAGAATTGGGCTGCTAGTGAATTTTGAGGCGGGATTGGCCCGGCCGCTCACGCGTCACGGCTCACGCGTTTCGGTTCACGTCGCAGATTTAAAAGTCTTGGATTACTAAAAATGACTTTGCATTATTTCTTCTTGTCCTATTCTTACTCGTATTCGTAATCGTAATCGTATTCGTATTCGTATTCGTATTCGTATTCGTATTCGTATTCGTATTCGTATTCGTAAAACACCCTCGCTTCGCTTAGGGGCTTGGCGCTATTTCACGGAGTGAAATGCCACAATCTTCTACTTCACTTATTAATTACACTAACTACTTATCCGCGTCCGTTAGTTCGGAAATGTCTTTTGGCAATTGATCGTCCACAATTCCAATTGCACCTCGCCCCTCTTCTTTAACACGCTTTCTTGCGTCGTCGTAAATTACTTCAAGATCAGCGTCCCAATAAAAGTTCTTTGCCGCTTGAGATTCCGGCACCTTCAATGGACGCATCAATCGAAATCCTGTTCCCATGGCGGGTGAATCGGTATACCACCAAGGACTTTTTGGAAAGTTCGGATCGGCGGACTTCCATTCCTTGTCTTCGGATGGAAATCGGGCGGCACTTCGACAATCCTCAGGCTCCAATTCATAAGAACCACCACGCAAGACGCGAGGGAAAAGCTTCGTCGGTTTTCGAAAGGCTTTATCTGTCGTTACTGACGCCCCCGCCTCAACGTGGGTGTATCCCTCTTCAACGTATTCATCGAGAACCCATTCGGCGACATTGCCATACATGTCATGCAAGCCCCAGGGGTTCGGCTTGAGTTGGCCAACGGGATGCCGCTCGTCGTCGGACGCTTCGATATCCCAAGCGTGCTCGTCCAAGTCTTCGTCTTCGCCAAAATAATGTGCCGTCGTCGTTCCAGCCCGACAAGCGTATTCCCATTCTGCTTCCGTCGGCAAGCGGTAAAACGAATCGGACATTAAGCTCAGCCACTTGGTATATTGTTTCGCCGCAAACTGAGTCATCGAAGCCGCTGGTTGGTTAGGCGCCGAACCAGAAGAAAAAGTGAACCCTGGATCGTAAAGCGACGACGGCGCGGTCACGGCGTCGACTTCATTTTTCTTGAAGACCTTCCGCAAACCCTTGCCGTTGAGCGCCTTGAAGACTTTGTCCAACTGCATGTACTTTTTGTACTCTGCCCAAGTGACCTCATGCTTGCCCATCCAAAACGGCTCGACCGTGACTTCGAACTGGGGTCCCTCATCGTCTCGCCGATCGTCTTCATCGTCGGGGCTACCCATCATGAATTTACCGCCAGGAATTGGCATCATCGTGTACTCAATATCCGTGCCCGGAATCTTCGTGGTGTACGGCACCATGTAGCCGCCTTCGATTTTCACAAACGGCTGAGCATCAGGTTCCTCAGTCACGATTCCCAACTTAGCATTCTTGGGTTCTTGGGCTGGTTGGCCCGAAGCAAGCGAGCTCCATCCAAACGAATGCCATCCGGCGACCAACAGAAACACCAATGGCATTTTGAATCGAAAGAGATTTGTCACGAAATAATATTCCTGTACTGCGATAAATTCAGCGTTAAAAGTTCATGCCGAACGTTTCGGTGGTTCTATCTTAGATGATTCAGCGGCATCGTTTATTCAAAATCGCGTCCAACAGGAAAACTGCCGCCCTGTTTCGAGTCAATCCAGTGTGAGTTCGCCGACCAAATTCTGTCCTAGCTGTTTCTTAATTTCAACAACCGGCAAATCTTGACTGAATAAGAATTGCAGCTTCGTCAAACAGGCTTCGATCGTCATATCTCTACCCGGAATTACTCCGGCCTTAGTCAACGCCGTTCCCGTCGCATAGCTGGCTTGCGTCATCCCACCATGAATGCACTGAGTACAACCGAGAATCACCATGCCTTGATCGTTGGCCTCTTCGATTGCGTTCAAAAATTCAGCATCCTTTGTCGGCCCGTTTCCATCACCGTAGGTTTCGAGAATGATCCCTTTGAGTGGTCGACGCAAAAAGTGTTTTAGAATGTCGATCGACAGGCCAGGAAAGATCCGAAACGCGGCGACTTCAGCGGGCTTGATTGGCAAGACCTTCAACTCGCCCAAGTCACTTGCCGGTCGAATGTGCTCTTCGAAAATTTCAATCGATGTCCCAACGCTTGCCAGCGGAGAATAATTCGGCGAATCAAAAGCATCGAATCGGGTCGCACTGACTTTGGTGCTACGACAACCTCGAAAGAGATGGTCGCCGAAAAAGAGACTGACCTCGGGAATCGAATAATTTGCCGCCAACACCATGGCTGTCTTCAAATTCTCGCGGGCGTCATTGCGAAGTTGCCCAAGCGGTAATTGCGCGCCGGTCAAAATCACGGGCTTATTCAATCCGCTCAACATCAATGGAAGCGCCGAAGCTGTATAAGCCATCGTGTCAGTTCCGTGCAGCACAACGAAGCCGTCATAAAGTTGATAAGTCTTCTTAATAACTTCTGCGATTCCCAACCAAATCGCGGGCGTCATATTCGAAGAATCAACCAACGGCTCGAGTTCAACGACTTCAAACTCGGGCATCGGCGATTGCGAAAGCTCGTCCATTTGGTTCATTTGCTGAGCAAGATAGCCGGCACTTGGCACGTACCCGTCGCCCGAAGGACGCATTGAGAGCGTACCACCGGTGTTGATTACACAAATTTTCTTCACAAACGCCATCCGTTGTCGGTAGTTTTAGATAGATAGCATTGTAACCGAACAAGTTAGTTCGCAATCGCAGACGTTTTTGCTTTAAGTGTTATCGCAAAAAAAACAAAGGTTATTCAAGTGAGCCGAAGGCGCTAGCCTCGGGCCTGTACAACCAACACAACAAATCACTCGTACGGCCCGATCCATCTGCTTCGTTTATTGGTTGCAGATTGGTGCTAGATCAATGAGATAGAAGCTCATTCCCGAAAACATTCCAAGAAAATTCTCCAATTCCATGTCCAAACGCTGCTTGCGGCGACATATTCAAGTGACTTCGGAGAAACCATGCAAATCGCGACGTCGAAAACTCAAATGCAATCATCTCAATCGAAACCGCCCGATCCGCGCGAGTTCATTCGATTGCTGGTGGAAAACGAAAGGCGAATCTACGCCTACATTCGGACCTTGCTTGGGAACAGCACTGACGCTGAAGACGTTTTGCAGGAAACAAGTATTACGATGTGGGATAAGTTTTCTGAGTTTGACCAAGAAGTTGCTGCTGAGGACCTTGGAAAAAGCTTCATCGCTTGGTCATTCAAAATTGCTTATTTCACTTCGCAGAATTTTCGCCGCAAGCAAGGGAGATCGAAAGTCGTCTTCTCTGATTCAACTTTCGAAGCCATCGCGAAAAAGACATCTCAAATGACCGAACGACTCGACCAGCGTCATCGATGGCTTCAACGTTGCATCGAAAAACTCTCGCAGCCTGACCGAGATTTACTGAAGATGCGTTACGAGCTTGACTCAAGTATCGATTCGACGGCTGAAGAATCGGGAAGAACAAAGACCGCCGTTTACAAAGCGCTTTCGCGGATGCGGTCGACGCTGTTCGAATGTGTCAATCAAGGGATGTCGTTGGAGAATCAGTCATGAGCAAGTCACGTGAACATGCAGAACTCAAAAAGTTGATCGACGCAATGTGCGAACAAACGATTACCAGCGAACAATCGGAGCGACTTGAAGCGATCATCGTAAATGATGAACAAGCGATGGAATTTTACATTGAGTCAATCTCGATGCACGACGGAATCACTTGCTTATCAAGCGGATACAAGTCGAAAATTGACCCCACCATGTTCGCGTCTGAGACCGCCGCACCAAATGCCAATCAAACTGAACTTGAAGAACAGGATGACGATATGGTTACGCCCGCCGCCCAACAACAGGTTTGGAAAACACCCACAGTAACCTCGGGCAAACCAGACGTAATTTATTCAAACGCGTTTTATACGTCCGTTGCAATACTCGGCGCATTAATGATCGCAGCTGGGATTTGGTGGTTCATCTCAATCCAGAGCCAACAACTGCCCCTCGCCAACCATCCCCAAAACAAAAACAATTCAGTCGAAAATCAGCTCGGTCTCAACAACGATGCCCCGATTGAAAATGACGTAATCGTCGAACCTCAAAACGAACTTAATATCGAGCCAACTCATTCACCCGCTTCTTCGATTGCTGCGGCTTCTGGTATTCAACGCGAGGAACTTTCTGATGGAACAATTGTGATCGCCCGAAAAGGATCCAAGTATACCGTCGACAACCCTCGCGAAATTTCACTTGAGAAAGGCGAGTTGTTTTTGATCGTCGCCAAATCAGAAATTCCTTTCGTTGTCAAAACGTCTGATGGAGAAGTCCAAGCGACTGGAACTCGTTTTAACGTTTCCACGAGAAACACCGATTCCCAATCTGCAACGCAAGCAGCCGTTGCCCAGGGTAACGTCATCTTGAAATCGTCCCAAGGAGAAGTTGAATTAGGCGTTGGCCAACAGGGAACATTAACTCAAGCCAAAAAACCAACTCGCAGTCCGGCTCGCCGGCTTTCGCATCTCGTCAATTGGGCCAAGGACGCATTGAAGCAAGAGAACTTGCTGGTCAAACGAACCGCCAAAGAAAATGGCTTGATTGCGATCGACCCGTACGGCCAACAGGCGCGGCTTTCACTACGCAAGTACAACGTCGACGTCTACATCGAAGACGGAATCGCTCGCACGACCATCGACCAGACGTTCTTCAATCATAACCCTTGGAACACGGAAGGGACTTTCTATTTTCCACTTCCACCTGATGCTTCGGTTTCGCGATTGGCAATGTACGTCGCGGGTCAACTGAACGAAGGCGGCATGGTTTCGCGTAAACGTGGGCAGGAAATCTACACGGAGATTCTTCACCAACGTCGCGACCCGGCGTTGCTTGAAATGATGGAAGGCAACATGTTCAAGATGCGAATCTTTCCACTTGAGGGCCGCCAGGAGAAACGAATCTTCTTGAGCTATACGCAGAACCTGGACGAACTTTATGGCACAACGAAATATTGGTTTCCGATGGACCACACGCAGGACGTTGCGGGCGAGCTTTCAATTCGGGTCCACGTCAAAGATGGTGCCAAGGATTTTGAACCGGGGTCTAGCACGCATGAAATGAAGACGACCATCGAAGGTGACGATCTCGTCATGGAGTACTCCGCCAACAAGCTTAAGCCAGATCAAGATTTCCTATTGGCACTTTTGCCCAAACATTCACCCAAACATTCGCCTGAGAAGAAAGCAAACACTGATGACGTTCGAGTGGCCGTTTGCGAACATGAAGGCCAGAACTACCTGACGGCGAGAATGAGACCCGACTTGAGTGGCGCTCACGACCCCGAGCCGCGTCAGTGGATCGTTGTCAACGACGTGTCTGCATCGCGATCCAACATTGATGTTCAGGCTCAGCGTCACGTCCTTAAGCGGTTGATCATTGAAGCCGACGACGACGATACCGTTTTCCTGATTGACCTAAATACGACCGCGCGAAACATCTCTGTCAAACCTGTCAATGTTCGAGGCAAAGGGATCAAGCCGCTGGTTAACCATCGCCCCAAACGGCTGATCGGCGCGACGAATATTGCTGCTGGATTGGATGCTGTTGGGCAAGTGATTAAGAAATTCGACATGAAGAATCCGCATCTGGTCTATCTCGGAGATGGCGTGGCGACCGATGGCGAAAAGGCGATCTCGGAACTTCCGCGATTGATTCCTGATCGCTGCAAGTTCGTTGGCATCGGGATTGGCAAAAAAGTTGACTCGATGTTTCTTCAAGAGGCAGCAAATCAAACCGGCGGAATGTTCACGACGATCAATCCAAACGAAGACATCGACTGGCGTGTTTTCGATCTAATCGCGTCCATGAATACGCTTCGGATGAGCAACATCCGCGTGACGTTGCTTGATGAGAACGATGAGCCAATGGAGACGATCGCTTATCCGAGTTCAAGCTTAATCGCCGCTGGTGAAACGCTGACGGTGACGGCGCTTTGCGATAAGAAACTTCCTTCAAAAATCCAATTCACTGGCAACGTCGATAAACGATCAGTCACCAAGACCGCACTTGTTGAGAACGCGAAGAAGGGAGCGAGCTACCTGCCTCGACTGTGGGCGAAATTGCACATCGATGACTTGCTCAAATCCGGCATGTCGAACGAGGAAGAGATCACGGCGCTTTCGAAATCATTCTATGTCGTGACGCCATTTACAAGCTTAATCGTTTTGGAAGATGACA
>CAYMFZ010000220.1:0-8356 GCA_964389585.1 uncultured Pirellulaceae bacterium
GTATTGCTGCTGGAAGAATCGACAATGCGGTGGGTATCGCAGGAGTTGCGGGTGGATCAACGATCTTGCCGCTGAAGTTTACCGGGGGAAGCAACCCTTGGACTGGTGCTCTGATCAATGAGACATTTGCCTACGCGGTGGACAACGGTGCAAATATCGTTAACACCAGCTACTTCATTGATCACTTCTGGGGTGATCCAGTCTTCACGGCTGGGCTTCAGTACATGCATGATAACAATGTGCTGCACTTTAATTCAGCAGGCAATGGCAATGCTCAAGACACGCCGCGGCAGAACTTTGATCAAACTCTGTTGGTTGCCAATACGGATGATGCTGATATTCGAAACGGAAGTAGTAACTATGGTTACGGTGTCGATCTCGCGGCGCCGGGAACTCAGATTCTTTCGACGGTCCCGGGCAATGCCTACGCGAATTTTACCGGTACCAGCATGGCCGCGCCGGATGCGGCTGGAGTGGCGGCGTTGATTTGGTCTCACAATCCAAGCTGGACAAATGTTCAAGTCGCGGCCCAGTTGCTTGCCACTACTGACTTTATTGATCACTTGAATCCTGGATTTGAAGCGGAGCTAGGAACCGGGCGTGCCAACTCTTATTCCGCGCTCACAGCAACTTTGCCGTCGCCAACACTGAAGTTTGTAAACGGCTTGCCGGCTGATGGAACGAGAACAGGCGACCAGACGATTGGGGATTTTACTTTGGCGTTTGATCAAGTTCTCGATATTGATGCGGCGAATAATACTGCCAACTACGATTTGCGAGCTGCGGGAGCGGATGGAGTTTTTGGAACCGGTGATGATGTAGTTAAAACTCTTACCCACGATCAATACATGTTGGGTACGAACTTGTTCGAGTTTCAAATGGCGGATGGCCCAATGACTTACGGTCATTACCGCTTGACGATTTCGAACCTGGTTAATGCGTTTGGCGAGCCTCTTGATGGTGATGGTGATGGATTCGAGGGCGATGCTTACGTTCAGGAATTCTGGGTTCTTACGCCTGATCAAGGCATTGTTGAATTTGACAACACCACGTACCGCACGCGGGACGTGGCAACGATTACCGTTACCGATCAGAATTTCGTCGGAAATCAAATTACAGTTGCCGTCAGTTCAAGCGCCGGTGATTCGGAAGTTGTAGTTCTCAATTCGACTGGATTTGGGACTTGGGTCGGAGCGATTCAAACCGCCAGTGGTGACCCATCGTTGGGTGATGGGAAATTGAACGTTGCGGATGACGATGTGATTACCGTAGTGAACACAGATCCAGATGATGGATTTGGGAACACTTTCAATTCGTCAGACACCGCGTTGATTTCGAGCGTTGTTGATTTTCCACTGACGGGCGGTCCAGTTGTTCTGACATCGAGCGTGATTACATCGACGATTGAGATTGATGAATTTGGCGCGATCGGCGACTTGGATTTGCGGTTGGATATTTCTCACGGACGAACGGCCGATTTGGAAGTCGTCTTGATCGCTCCCGATAACACGCGGATTCGATTGGTGGATTCAGCCGGTGGCACAGGCGCGGATTTTGACAACACTTACTTTGATGAGTCGGCACCAAGGTCCATCAATGAAGGAAGTTCGCCTTACCGCGGACGTTTCCGGCCACTCGAGTCTTTCGGTGCCTTGTTCAACAAGTCAATTAGAGGAACTTGGACGCTTGAGATTACCGACGATGTCGCTGGCGTTGTGGGTACGTTGAACGAATGGTCACTACGAATCGACATTCTCCCTGAAATTCAGGGCACGACTGGCAACGACGTCATCGTGGTTCACTTGGGTACGCCGTTTGTGATCGTCGATGTGAACGGCAAAGAATCTCGCATCGCGTCTGAGCAAGGCTCCTTCTCATTCGATGCGTTGGGCGGACACGACCAGATTACGATTTACGGGAGTGCGGGCGACGACAGCGTTATCGTGCGTGACTCACAAGTCCAATTGGATAGCGCGTTCAGCTTCTTTGGCCAAAGCATCGAAGACGTAAAGATCTTTGGTGGTGGCGGACACGACATCGCGCGGATTTATGGCTCACAACGAGACGAAGTGTTCCGAACGTTTGATGGTGGATCGTCGCTTGTGGGTGACGGATTCAAAATTGAAATGATGGGTTACGATCAAACTAGCGCGTTTGCTCGTGGTGGTAATGACGCCGCTTACTTTGTTGATTCGGCGGGCAATGATCGGTTCTTTGCCTCCACTATTTTCGCAAACTTGAAAACAGACAACGCCGTTTATAACGCTCGTGATTTCGAAACAGTTGCGGTTCATTCGTCACACGGTGGTTTCGACATTGCCCAGTTGTTTGGTGGATCTGGAGATGATGAGCTTTTTGCCAATCCTGAGTTCGCCAGCCTAAAAGCAGGTGGCGAGAAAGTAAACGTTGCTGGTTTTAGTCGAACTTGGACACACGGCGGCGGAGGCAATGACATCGCGACTTTGATTGGCTCGGCGGGCAATGATGTATACAACTCGCGCCCAAACAGTTCTTACTTATACGGCGATGGTTACTTCAATCAGACAGTTGGCTTTGAAGTAATTACGGCCAATGCTGATTCTGGCGAAGACCAAGCGATCATCTATGACACGCCAGGCGATGACACTTTTTACAGCACGCCAACTTATTCTGTCTTGTTCAATGATCCGAACGTTCCCTCCGGCACCCCATTCCGGTCACAAGCCAATGGGTTTGATAAAGTCTCTGCGATTGCTTCATCCGCCGGATTTGATCAAGCGACATTCATTGATTCGGCCGGCAACGACCGTTACGTGGCAAGGGATTCCAGCGCGTTTTTGATTGGTGACGGGTTTTTGAACTTTACACAGTTCTTTAATTCCGTGACGACTCGCAGTACCGGTGGAGCAGATGTGGCGATTTTTCATTCGAGTATCGAGGATGATCGTTTCTTTGGAAGCAAATCAGAAAGTTACCTTCGTGGAAGCACGTTCTTTAACCGAGCGATGAACTTCAAAAACGTCACGGCGTATCTTGATCTTCGAGGACTGGACATTGCGACGTTGCACGATTCTGAAGACGACGACACCTATATTGGAACCGGCAGCCGAGCGGTTTTGTTCAGCGACAATTACATTGTGAACGCGATAGGTGCTGACTTGTCGATTGCGAGTTCGCTCAATGGTGGAACCGATAAATTAGCAACGGGAACGATCGACTATGAGTTACGGGTGAATGGCAATTGGACTTAAAGTAAAATTCAAACGGCTAAATTGGTTTGCAGATACGTTCATTTGCAAGTCAATCAGCTTGGAAAAATCCGAGCAGACGGATACCATAGCAATTTGCCCGACGGATGAGTTTCGTCAGTCGTCGATGTTAATTTCATTTCAATTCTTGGCGAACCTCAGCTCAATACGGGCCGTAAAGAGTAAGCCATAATACCTCCAGCCATTCGCCTCGAAGCGCCATGAGCCCAAACAATACGCTTCTACCGAATGTGAACCCACCTCGGACTTTGCTCACGAATTTCGTGGCGTGCATCAAGTTATCAATGGCGTTTTGCCTCGTCGTGATGACGTTGGCAATTTCAGCCAGCGATGCCATGGCTCAAGCCGATTCAAATATTCGAGTCGGTTTGGGGGGCAATATTCGACTTGGAAAATGGACGCCAATTTTTTTGGATAACTCAGTCGCATCGGATGCGATTCGTCTCGAAACTGAAGTGCTTGATGGCGACGATACGCCAATCGTTTATTCGGGCGATCTTCTTACCGATCCGCAAAACCCTGATCGCCGTCAGGCTTGGATTCGTATTGGAAGAACTTACGGAAGAGTCGAGCTAAGACTTTTTGATGCTCAAGACGAAGAGGTCGCGAACTTTGACATTTCACTTCGCGGTGAAGGCAGGTCCGCGGAAATTCTCAAGTCAACCCGCGAGCAGATCCTGACGCTTGAACCCGAGACAAGATTCCGAGACGCGATCGCTTCGGTATCTGCAATTGGCGCTGCTGAGGATAAACGAGTGGTGACTGCGATTGGAATAGATGGTGATTTGCCGCTCAATTGGCTGGGTTACGACAACGTCGAGACTGTATTGCTTGTGACTTCGGATCTGAAGCGAGTCGAGCAGATTTCCGACCGGCAACTTGATGCCTTGGAAGCCTGGGTTCGCAAAGGTGGCACTTTGATTTGTTCCGTCGCACAGAACGCGGAGCAACTGCTTGGACCGGAAGGAAAGCTTGCCCGGTTTTGTCCTGGCCAATTCGTTTCGGTGGGCGAGTTTCGGAATACAAGTCGGCTGGAAACTTTTGCCGATAGCAATGAACCGTTGGCACGCAAAAGTGGAGACTCGATTGCCTGCTGCAAGTTGGATTCGATTGATGGTCGCGTGCTGATCGAAGACGGAACGCAACCTCAGGTGATCGAAGGTGCCAAGGGACTTGGTCGGGTTGTGTTTGTCGCTTTCGATCTCGATTCAGAACGGATCATCCAATGGAAGGGCCACACAAATCTCGTCAATCGTCTGGTGTCTGGCGCGAAGCGAGTCGAGGGCGATTCGGGGGCGAAAAAATCTCAACGTGGCAGTTCCGTTTCGCATTTCGGTTACAAAGACATGATTGGTCAACTGCGCGTTCCGTTGGACAAGTTTACTAATGTGCACTTTGTTAAGTTCGCATTGATCGCCGCATTGATTTCGCTTTATATCTTGTGCATCGGCCCCGGTGACTACTTTCTGCTCAAGAGAGTCTTCAAAAAGATGGAGCTGACGTGGCTGACGTTTCCGCTTGTGTCGTTGATTTTTTGCGGGCTGGCGATCTGGATTTCAGGCATGACACGACCCAACAAAATTCAACTGAATCAGCTTGAGGTCATCGATGTTGATTCGATTGATGGGCGAGTTCGTGGTTCAGTTTGGACGAATCTTTATAGCCCCAGAGGCGAAAACTGTTCGCTTGAAATTGATCCAAGTCATCAGCTCGGTTTTCAAATTGATTCGGATCTTATTTCCTGGCACGGTTTGCCCGGTGATGGATTGGGTGGCATGTACACGTCGGCCAATCCAGGTTTGTTGAAGACGAGCTATCGAACGGCGATGGAGCTCGGTGAAAACGGCCAAGACATTCAAACCAAGATTTCCGGATTGCCGTTGCAGGTTTCTTCCACCAAGCCTTTGTTTATGCATTGGTGGGCTGACAATCCTGTGCGAATTCGGAGTCGGCTGAAACTGAATCCGCGGCTTCAGCAATTGAGAGGAACGGTGACCAATCCGTTTGATTTTACGCTCAAGAATGTGCGATTGGTTTTTGAAAACTACGTCTACCTTTTGGATGCTCCACTTAAGCCCGGTGATGCTTTTGATATTCAAACGGAAACCGATGAGAAGACTTTGCGCAGTATGTTGACGCGAAAAGTTAAGCGTTCGAAGAATGATCGCAGCGACAATAGTCCTTGGGATCCGACCGACACACGCATCCGACGGATCGCGGACATGATGATGTTTTTTGACGCAGCGGGTGGCGAGAACTACACAGGGCTAACGCATGACTATCAGCCGTTCGTTGACATGACGAACCATGTTGAATTGCAGCGTGCGGTCTTGATTGGAGAAATTCAAGAGCCAGGCGCAATGCTGAAAATCAACGGAAGCAAAGCAGCGGATCAATATGATCAAGTCACGACGATCGTTCGTGTTGTGTTTCCTGTTGAGTACTTGGACGAACAGTCCAGCAAGTAAATAGATCCAGATAAATACCTATGATCAAAACCGAAAACCTGACGAAGAAATATGGCGAGTTGTTCGCAATCAAAGGGATTGAACTCGACTTGAAACAAGGCGACTTGTTCGGGTTCATTGGTCCCAACGGTGCGGGTAAGACTACGACGATGCGAATTATTGCGACGTTGTCGGAACCGTCTTGGGGTGAGGCTTACGTCTGCAATCATTCGATTTACAGCGAGCCAAAAGAGATCCGTCGGTTGGTCGGTTACATGCCCGACTTTTTTGGTGTGTACGATGACATGAAAGTCATTGAGTATCTTGAGTTTTTCGCGGCTGCCTATCGAATCAAGGGTCCGGCACGACGCAAAAAGTGTGACGAGATGTTGGAGATTGTTGATCTCGATTTCAAGCGTGATGCTTTCGCCAATACGCTTTCTCGTGGACAGACTCAGCGTCTTGGCTTGGCCCGTGTTTTGCTTCATGATCCTCAGGTTTTGTTGCTCGATGAGCCGCTTAGTGGTTTGGATCCCCGAGCCCGAATTGAAATGCGAAACTTGTTGCGTCGGTTAGGGCAAACCGGAAAAACGATTATCGTTTCGAGCCACATTCTTCCCGAGCTGGCTGATATTTGTAACAAGATCGGAATCATCGACCGCGGCGTGATGAGTTTTTCCGACGAAGTCTCTGAGGTGATTAGAAAAGTCCGAGACCAAGTTATCCTGCATGTCGGCGTTCAGGACGATGAAGAGCGTGCAATGACATTTCTCGATGCCAATGAGATGGTCGATTCAGTTGTCAAAGGCGACGGTTGTTTAGTGACGACTTTGAAGAAGGAAATCACGGATTACTCTGATTTGCCAACGGAACTAATTGGAGAAGGGTTCAAGTTGACCTTGTTCCATGAAGAGGAAGTCAATCTGGAGTCGGCATTTATGGCGCTGACGAAAGGGACCGGCGAGAATTTTTAAAGAGAGTAGATCAGTTGTCTCAACTGATCCGCATCATTTTCTGAGCACTGCAGAAAAAGTGAAAAACGCGAAAAATCGAAAATGAGAAATGACAAATGATTGATAACTAATGAAAAATATTTCAGCTCAGGTTTTTCGTTAATCAAAGAGTTAGTTCTACATTTCGCGAGTTGAACTACGCATTGCACAATAGCGAGTTGCTCGATTTCAGGTTCGAACCAATTCAAAATGTTTAGTTCGGCACTTGCGTGCGGAACAGTTGAGGACAACTGTTCTACAATCAATCATTCAACTCCAAGGAGTCAAACTTGAAGTTTTCACTCCGAGCTTTGGGACTGTTCGTAGCTTGGGTTGCGATCGTCGTCGCGTTGTTTTGTCAGATCCGGTTTGAGTTGAATCTTCCTCGCTGGTCGAGTGGATTCGCCAGTGATGTGACTTGGATTGTCAATCTTTGCTTTGCGTTGGTCGTCGTTCTCGTTGCGATCGCGACTCGGTCCAATCAAAAAATGTTTTGGATTGGGTGCGCGGTGATCGCTGTTGCTTTGTTCGTTTGCCAAGCCACTGGTCAGCGTCCTCGTTCGTTGGCTCGATTTGTTTCGCTTCGATTGATTGACTTGATTTCGCCTGAAGTTGGCAACATGTCCAACAATGCGCGCCAGAGTCATGTGAACGAGATGGGTGCCGTGTGGACTTATTCGTTGATCCCATTGTTGTCGCTGGCAGGTGGCGCGTTCGCTCAATGGATCTATCAAAGATCAGACGATTAGGCAGCGCTATTCTTCCTTGCATCGCCAGCGCCGCTCGCAGTAGTCCATCCACCGTTCGTAGTAACCCGATTCATCGGGTTGGCCGTGCTAAATGACTCGACCTTAGAACAATGACAAACCGGGAAATTAGAACGAGGCAAATTTTGAATGAGCGCGAGTTGTAAGTGCCGTTGTCAAAAGTAGATGCTCGGCCTAAACCGCATAAATGCGATTACTACAAACGGTGCTCGACCGTTGCTGAAGTGTTGTCTGGTTTGTGCAGCGAGTTCACGTCTTCAAAATCGAAAAGAAAGTCGTTGATTGCTCCGCAATCATAACGGAACAAAGAGGACGCTATTCACTGGTTAGATCTTAAACCCGTTTATGCCCTAAACACTTGGAACACTTATCGCGATTACGTTTTGACCACGGAGTGATCAACGACTATCTAGATCGCATCGGGGCCACTTTCGCCGGTTCGAATTCGAATGCAATCATCCAGCGGCAAGACAAAAATTTTGCCATCACCAATTTCGCCGGCATCACCCGTTCGAGCGCCAGAAACGAGCGCATCGATCGTCGGTTGCACGAATTCTTCATTAACAGCGACTTGAAGCTGAATCTTTCGGCGTAGATTTCCCGAGAATTCTTCTAGCCCATATTGCGGGATCCCGTATTGATGTCCGAATCCTTGACAATCCATGATTGTCAGACGGAAAACCTCAACTTTGCTGAGAGCGGTTTTCACTGATTCTAAGTGATGCGGCTGGATTATTGCGATGATTAGTTTCATGAGCGATCAAAAAAAGATGATGCAAGTTGACGGCCAATTTTGGCTCATGATATTATGTCTTAATCCACACGTGCTAATTTTAGAGATTGACTAATGAAATTTACATCATGTTGCTAATTGGGAATAATGACCTGCTCACCTGCTGCGT
>CAYMFZ010000220.1:8366-8599 GCA_964389585.1 uncultured Pirellulaceae bacterium
TATCATACCGCTAAACCCACCCCTACTCTGAAACTGGACTACAAATGTCTATTAAACACTCCTTGTTAACTGCATCTTTGCTCATTGTTTCTTGGGTATTTGTTTCGAACAGTCAGGCCGAGATTGTCTTTGATTTCCGAAGCTCTGGCGCTGCTGGTGCGGCGTTAGACAATACTAACGGCGGTACCCATGAGCAAATGGGCGTTACCGTTGGTGTGACAACAACGTCAACG
>CAYMFZ010000221.1:0-2054 GCA_964389585.1 uncultured Pirellulaceae bacterium
ATTTCATCTTTCCGCGTGGGCCCTTAATCAATGTCGGCAAGACAACACTGCGAGCCGGCAAATTGATTCCGGCCGCCAAAGTCTCCGTGCAGACGCAGACACTGAGAAGTTTTTCCTGGAATAGATCTTCAACAATCTTTCGGTAGCGAGGAAGTACACCGGCGTGATGGACTCCAACTCCACGAATCAAAATTTGTTTAAGTTTCGGCCCAACGCCCTGGCTCCAATCGTACTCGTCCAGTCGGGCACCAAGTTGCTTCTGCTGTTCCTTGTCGACACACTTTTTTCCCTTAAGCGTTTCGGCCACAGTCCAACATTGTTCTCGATTAAAGCAAAACAAAAGCGCGGGCGTGTAGCGGCTTTCTTCATCGCCCTGCACCATCGCTTCGATTTGATCGGGCAAAATCTTGTCTTCAACCCAGTTAAATTCTAATGGAACTTTGCGATCGTCCGATTGAACGAGTTTCAAGTTTCGTTGATGCGTCCGATTGAGCCAAGCTGCGAACTCCATCGAGTTGCCGACGGTCGCCGAAAGCAAAAGCGTCTTGATATGTCGCGGCAACAGACCTAGGCCAAACTCCCAGACGATGCCACGCTCGCGATCGTTGAAGCTGTGAAACTCGTCCATCACCACCGCCCAAACATCGGTGAAGTCGAAGGCTTCCTCGTGGAGCAAGCGGTTGAGTAAAATTTCTGCGACGACGACCAGAACTTTCGCGCCAGGGTTCACTTTTCGATTTCCCGTGACCAACCCGACGTCGTCAGCGGAGAATCCCCACTTAACGACTGATTCTTGGATGTCGCGAAACTTTTGATCGGTCAACGCAATCAGCGGAGTCGTGTAGTAGACGGTCTTGCCAAGTTTCAACGCTTCGTAGATGGCGGCTTCGGCGATCAACGTCTTGCCGGTTCCCGTTGGAGCACAAACCAAAACACCCTGTTCGGAAGTGAACCATGACAACAGGGCCTCTTCCTGAACGGGATACGGATCGAACGGAAGTAAATCAAAATAGGCTTCCGCAATTTCGTCGCGGCGCGATTGAAGGTCTTCGGAAGTAATATTTCTCTCCACCTGTGAATTGCTGCAAGCCAACACGCCGCAAATCTGACGAAACCTGACTTGGCTAAAGCGAACTGTTATCAGACTTACTTGCCTGTCATCACTTCGACGCATGTAAGACTTACAAAAGATTGTGCTGACGCGACATAGGCTTGCAAGCACGTTTGAAAGCAATTCACTGATAGTCACGCTTTTTCATTGCCAGAGCTGAGTTGCTCCTCAAGTCCGATCTGTTTGGCATCGTGTTTGCAATGTCTTTCATCATCAAGCCAAAGTGGTCTCAACCCACGCTTCCGCCTCGCCAGCAACCTTGCAAATGGTCAACGGCGGATAACAAACGAACGACGTAACGATGATCAAGGAGGAAATAATCATGGCACGTTCTACTCGCAGAAGTTCTACATCTCGTAGAAGTTCGACGCCTCGCAGAAAATCGACATCTAGAACCAGCCGCTCGACTTCGAAGCGGAAAAAGGGCTCTTCAATCCTTGGCGCATTGGTTGTTGAAGGTTTGGCAATCGCACTTTTTGTATTCCTGATTTCTCAAGCTCGCGCCGAGCGAGATCAAGCAACAGGTGTTGAACGTTCCAATCCGCCAGTTCAAGAATTGCTTGAGCCAACATCTGTGCAGGGATTCTTGACATCACTCTAAGAGCCTATCCTAAAACTTGTGAGCCGATGGCGTGAGCCTCAGGCCAGCGAGTTCGGATGGCTTTTTTGCTGGTTGCTCCGGCCCGAGGCTAGCGCCTACGGCTCACCATAGTTATGGGATAAGCTCTAAGAATCATAGTCGTTTCCGATCAGGTCGTATCCGCATGGCCGACAGGCAGAGCGTATCGGAATACCGAAAGCAGAGCGTATCGGAATGCGACAGGCAGAGCGCATCGGAATGCCGACAGGCATGGCAGGCGATAGCCACGGACGCAAGTCCGTGGTTACCCGTCACAAGAAATCACGAGTCCTGAAAGGACGGCAGGAAGCTCTACCTCACGAC
>CAYMFZ010000221.1:2154-8599 GCA_964389585.1 uncultured Pirellulaceae bacterium
TCATCAGCGACAACAATGGTCAACTTCACTCCCGCTCCAATGGCTGCCTGTAGTTGCGAAATCGACTTGGGGGTTGCCAACGATTGGTTCACATCGAGCACCTTCAACGTCTTCAACTTTGGAAGCTTGCCAATCTCAAGTGCCATCGCCTTGCTGGGCTGACCGATCAATACCAGTGAATTCAGATTGGGACAATCGGCTGCTTTGAAACCAAATACGACATTCTTGGACCCATCGGCCATCACATCGAACTGCAAGTGCTCAAGCTCTGGCAGGCTTGAAAGAAACGAGTAATCTCGCCCCCAGAATCCAACCGGCATATCAAGCCGTTTCAGTTTCGTAAGTTTGCCCAGCACAGAAATGTCATGGGAAACAGGAATGCTACTGTCCGGGAATCGTTGAAGAGCTTGCAACCAACGAACATCAAAACTCAGAGTCTCCAACTCGACATATTCGCCCACTCGCTCGAAGAACGAACTTTCTCCTGGCAAAAGCATTGCTGTTGGCGATTCATTTTGGTTGCGTTGAAAAACCCAGGGTGAGTCTTCTCGAAAAAAGTAGGTATCAATATCTCCCGAACTTGCAACGAGTTCACCGAAAATCCGGGAGGCCCAAAGCTCACCGCGCGATGCCAAAACTGCTTCCAAAAACTTCTCTATCGTTTCTTTCGAATTAGGCTGTGACATGCCCGTGCTAATATGGGTGTTGCAAATCAGATTCCAAAACTGAGAATCGCTTGGATCAAAATTGACATAAAGTTTCTTTCCGACTTTGTTCTTCCTCGCGAATTCGATGGCTCGTTTCGCGGGAGTGCGATACACCGACAGTTCGAAGCTATCGCTGCAATTAAGAATCTTTTCCCAGTCATCATCATTGAGTTTGTCTTGGATGACTGGTTTCCCATCAATGCTCTTTGATTTCATCTCAGCTTCACTCATTGCCTGATTGATGTTCAATCTCCCTTTGAACTTGGTCTTATCAATCGCCTGAAGCAACTTTGAAACTTCACCCGGTTGCGTTCTAAAGACATTGATGTTGGCTAGACTCGCAAATGAATCCTTAACGATCGGTTCTTCAATGGTGATATTATTGAGACTCACGTATGTCGTTCCTGCCAACAAATCCGAAAGTTGCTGAATGGATACATTGGAACTGCTAATTGAAACGAAAGGCTTACTAAGTGATTTGGTTTTCGAAGTATCGATGTTGGGATTCAGGTTCGAAAGATTCAGTTGATATTCGTTGGTTGGGTCTGACAATTCGCTCAAACAATCGCTTTTGGCATCATCATTGAGCCGAACGTCCGTCATGACATAGACGGGCCCTTGCCCGCCGATTGTGCCATTCCAAATCCCAAAATTTCCGTTGACATCACGGTTGGTAGATAACTTTTTTAAACGTCGAGCAAGTTCGAACCGATCATCGCCACCCAACACAAGAGCTTGGCCGTTAAAATTCCACTGAACGAAAATTGCAAGCACCGCAATTAGCAATGTCAGACCGCCCCAGAAAGACCAACGCACAGTGGATGTCGAAACTCGGGAATCTTTGGCTTCTTCGTTTGAAGACCCACGTTCGAACTGCGATTCGAGCAGGCCCAAGTAACACGTAAGTGACACAACCAAAATCGTAAAAATCACTGAATAGATCGCGAGCATCATTTGAGCTTGGATGGTCACGAACGAACCTGAAAATCCGGTGATCACTCCCAAGTAGGCGCCACCGATCAGCAAGCCCAGCCAGCCGCGAATCTGATTGATCAACCAAGTTGGAAAAACCACAACCAATAACAGGGCAACCGCGCCCTCAATCGCGAGATAAACTGGACCCTGAAAAACTCCTGTTCCCAAACTCAGGTTGTTTTGGCTCAACACGTTCCGAACCGTCAAACAAATGAACAGAACGACAGCGACGGCGATCATCAGTTTTTGGCGAGTCAATTCAGCAAATTGAAATCGACTCTTAACATAGTTGACCAGCCAAAAAAACAACTTCGTTACCAAGAACAGGCCCAGCATTCCCCCCAGCATCGTCACCCAGACAAACGTCGCGCTGACGGAATCATTGTGGGTCCCGTGCAGATATGGATCGAACGACTGTTTGCTTAGTAAGCCTTCTCGATAAAACAGAAAAATCCCAAATGCCAACACCACGACGACCGCTACGACAAACCAAAGACACCGTTTCAATTCTCGCCAGCCAAACGTCCCAAGTGCCGCAGCAAGCGAAAGGCAAAACATCATGAGAGGAGAAAACTCTAACCAAGGACTTATTGCCGATTGGCGTTTCCAAAGACCGGACTTTACGAGATCAGGGACCAGCAACACTAGCATTAGCAACAGTCCCAAAAGGATCAGCGGAATCTCACCGCGTTTTGGCAACACATAGCTATACACAACTTTTAAGATTCCGATGATTCGTCGCATTATGGAAAGCCACTTGCCAATTCACTTCGAGAGCGCGACATTCGCGCAATGTATGCCAATCAGTTTATGTTCATTGCACAGCTTTCGCACGGATCACCTTGGAAAAAACTGTCTGAAAAATAGCGATTGAACCAAGTTCAGACTCGTCATGGCGCCGACCGAATTTCGCTCCACCCGATTCACTCTACCCAAGCCTTGACGTAAGATACTGATTCGTTCGCCCCATCCGCTTTGCCGTTTTAGAATCTTATGTCCCGACGTAGCCGCGCCCGCGAAATCGCCTTGCAGGTGCTTTATCAAGACGATTTAAATGCAGATCAACCAGAAGACGTTCGGTTGCGGTTCATCAACGCGCGTCTCAACCATGACAAAGATTTGATCGAATTCGCTGAGGAGCTGCTTGAGGGCGTTCGAGCTAATCTGGAGGCTGTTGACCAGCACCTGGAGGACATCGCCCGAAACTGGAAACTTTCGCGCATGGCGGCCACGGACCGAAATGTCTTGCGGCTGGGAGCTTACGAAATTCTATTCACCGACACACCCGATCGAGTCGCGATCAACGAAGCGATTGAGCTTGCCAAACGTTATGGAACCAACAACTCCTCGCAGTTCGTGAATGGTGTTCTTGACCGGCTGATGAGCAATAAATCGAAGAGTGCTTCTGGAGATATTTCAAAAGATCAATAGAATGGCGATCAATTGCTGACCGTTGGCTCGGTGTCGCTCAGCATCTCAAACGTGGCATTTTTTTCCGTGAATTAGCCAGGCTTGAGTAAAAGCAAGGTCGCTGATCCAACCAAAACTCTCTGATCAAAAGATACTTTCATGGCTCGCTGGAACCCGTTCGGTAAAAAAGACAAATCCCAACCCGCGGATCAAACTTCGGCCTCACAGCCTCAACCTTCTACGTCAAGTAATGACGGCGATGGCAATTCGCCAGTCGATCCTTCCCAATCGGCAACGCCTTCTCCCGATCCAGGAAAAGAGCCAACGAAATCCAAAGGCGTGTTTGGGCGATTCAAGTCTGCACTTTCCAAAACCGTCCAGGTCCTCAACACGGACATTCGCGACCTTGTTAAAGAGGGACGTTTGGTCGATGACCAATTTCTAGACGAACTGTTCGCTCATTTGGTTAAGACTGACATGGGCGTTGGTCCGGCTGGAAAAATCCGCGACGGAATCCACTCAGAGTTTCGCGGGCGGAAACTTTTCATGGAAGACCTGATCGGATCGGCCAAGAAAACAATTTCGGAGATTATGAAGCAAGAGTCGGGCGACGTTCAAATCGCTGCCTCAGGTCCGACTGTCGTCATGGTTGTTGGCGTTAATGGCGCGGGCAAGACGACGTCGATTGCGAAACTGGCTCACATGTTCAACGAGCAAGGAAAATCAGTCGTACTAGGAGCCGGCGATACGTTTCGCGCTGCCGCCGTTGAACAACTAACGATTTGGGCCGGCAGAATGGGGGCGGAAATCGTAACTGGCCCTCAGGGAAGTGACCCTGCGAGTGTGGCCTACAAAGCCGCGGATGCTGCGAAGAAAAACAATGCTGACATCTGCATTGTTGATACCGCTGGCCGACTTCAAACGCAAAGCAATCTGATGGAAGAGCTTGGGCGGATCCGACGTGTGATCGCCAAGGTCATCCCTGAAGCACCCCATGAAGTCTTACTGGTTCTCGACGCGACCGCTGGACAAAATGCGATCAGCCAAGCCCGCGGTTTTTCGGAAGCGGCTGGCTGCACCGGAATCATTTTGGCCAAACTAGACGGCACGGCCAAAGGCGGCGTCGCGATTCCAATTCGTGAGGAGTTTGGATTGCCGGTCAAGTTCATCGGGCTGGGTGAAACCCACGATGCATTTGCTCGTTTCGAAGTCGATTCCTACGTGAATGCTTTGTTTGACGAAGTTTAAATGTGGTTAGTTATCCGATTGCGCGAATTGACCGGAAGCGGCCCCGCGCCATCGAGCCCCAAATGCGCTACTCCTTAGGATTGGTCCGCCATCAGTCAACTTTGATGATCGACTGCTCGCAAGAACCTTGGCTTCGCATCAGGCTTGACGCTGTTTCACAGAGTGAAACGCCACTTTGTTTCTTCGAAGAAACGAAACTCAACCACAACCCAATCCACAGACTTTACCAAGCCGAAAAAGTCTCTTTGAGTGGAGCAACCAGCAATCGCAAAAGCGAATTGATCCGTAAAAACGGACTTCCCGATACCAACGTAACAACAGGTTGTATCTTGATCATTCGCATCAATAGAACAACCGGAGCGTCCCAACGTTGGGGCTCGTTTTGCGTTACCAAAAGTCAAAGTCTGCGTTCGACCGCGATCGACGTTGGCTTTGCTTAACTTTGATGGGAGAAGTCATGCGAAAATCACTACTCGCTTTCGCATTCACAGCAGTTTTTGCCACCAACACTTTGGTTGGCCAAACAACCGCACCCAACTATCCGTGGCGAACTCAATCAGGAGTTCAGCCAGTTGTTCTTCCAGATTTACAACCGCGATCGAGCGTTGCGAGCGCGACGTTACCTACTGCAACGGCCCCAACTCCAACGGTAGCAGCGAAAGTTGCGGTGCCTCAAGAAGGCGTTCGCGTTGCACAGAACACGTTAGCGACGCCCGCACCACCGAGAATGCAAAGGCGTCCATTCTTGGTTGGATTTAAGAAGCAAGACCAAGAGCTAGGAGACGCCCAGCCGTCGGTTTCCGACGTTCAGGAATACACTTTCAATCCGCCTTCAGCACCAGAAGCTTCCGACGCTGATTTACAATTCCAAGGTGCCTCACCAGAGCCAACTCTCAGTGTTCAAAGCAATGCGACTCCTGAAGAAGTCAGCAACTATTGTGATCGCGACTGCAGAAAGCCATGGTGCAACCTTGGTTGTGAGCGAAAACTATTTGGTCAGAATTGCCGTGGGCTCGATGTTGGTGGCTGGGTCAGTCTTGGCTATCACAATCGCAATAACATCTTGGTCAATAATCGAAAAAGCGAAGCGAACTTGCATCAGGCTTGGCTGTACTTCGACAACGCCGCGTCTCAAGATTCAATGGATTGGGACATCGGTTACCGCATTGACATGCTGTACGGAATTGACGGACAAGATCTTCAAGCCTTTGGCAACGCTCCAACGGGAGCACCAACCGGCTGGGATAACAGTTGGGACAACGGTTCTTATGGATCGGCACTTCCACAAGCTTATGTTCAATTCGCAAATGCGATTTGGGACGTGAAAGTCGGTAAGTTCTTTTCACCGTTTGGCTACGAAGTCATTGGAGCGAGGGACAACTTCTTCTACAGCCACAATTACACCATGTATTTGTCTGAGCCGTTCACCATGTCCGGTGTATTGGCAGAGCGTCGAATCTCTGATACTCGCAGCGTCATCATCGGTGCGACAGCGGGCTGGGACACTGGTTTCGAGAACAACAGTGGCGGAAATCTAATTACCGGAATGCGAGTTCAGCCGAACCAGTATGTCGACCTGGCTTTGACGACGTCGCTTGGTGATACAGGAGCACGCGGCACAGGCACGATGAGTTCAGCCGTCGCTCAAATGCAATTGACCAGCAATCTCAAATACGTTTTCCAAGCCGACGTCTTGAACCTGGAAGACAACCAGGAATTCGGAATCGTGCAGTACCTGTTCCGCGACGTGTCTGACTGCGTGGCCTTGGGAGCTCGACTTGAGTGGTGGAAGAGTGATCAGCTTTTCGCCGACACCAAATCGACTTACGATTTCACACTAGGAGCCAACATCCGAGCCAACGCGAATATTACGCTTCGGCCTGAGGTGAGATGGGACTGGGGAGCAGCTGCAGTTGATCCTGGTGCAACGATCATTGGCTTTGATGCTGTGATGACTTTTTAGACTGAAAATCTCGGTACCGAAACAAAATTAACGCCGCAATTTCATCCAAATTTGGGGCGTTTTTGATCCGACTACTGTGCTTTCCGACGACGGAACCCTAGTCCACCCAGTGCTATGCCAAACAACATCATCGAGGTTGGTT
>CAYMFZ010000222.1:0-2614 GCA_964389585.1 uncultured Pirellulaceae bacterium
ATACAGAACGGCATCGCCTGAGTTTCGAAATTTCACACCTTGATGTTGTGTGGGGAGAAATCCAGATCCCCAAAGTCGATCATAAAGTGGTTGATCATTCGGCCTTCCGCTTCCAAATGAAGTCAACACAACATAGGCGGGTAAATCTTTGTTTTCGCTGCCCAATCCGTAACTGGCCCAAGCGCCAATGCTCGGACGACCGGCGAGCTGAGACCCCGTTTGAAAAAATGTGATCGCCGGGTCGTGATTAATCGCTTCAGTGTGCATTGAGCGAACAAGGCAAAACTTGTCGGCTATCTTGGCCATGTGTGGAATAAGATCACTCATCCACATACCCGACTTTCCGCGCTGCTTAAACTTGAAAACAGAAGGCGCGACCGGAAACGTTTTTTGCCCAGACGTCATTGTTGTGAGTCGTTGGCCTTTGCGGATTGACTCTGGCAAATCTTCGCCATGATGTTCCGCCATGCCAGGTTTTGGATCAAACAAATCCATTTGCGACGGCGCACCCGATTGGAACAAGTAAATGATCCGCTTCGCCTTGGGCGTGAAATTCGGAAAGCCTGATTCATTGGCAATGCGTGGACTTTCGCTGCTATTGGCTGGTTTTGCCAGCGAAGCCAAAGCCGCAGCCCCAACGGCAGCCGCTCCTCCGCGCATGAAAACGCGGCGATTCAATTGGTCTTGAATTTTTAGATGTAAAGGCTGGTCCAATTCTGATTCCTTATTCTCGCGTCACAAACTCGTCAAGGTTCAGCAGCACGTTTGCCGTCAATGCTCTCGCCGCAGCGATTGGATACTCAGATGGCTCAAGCTGATCGGCGAAACTCGAATTGACTGAACTTAGAAACGCTAATGCGTCTTTCGGATTTTGAGTAAAACGGTTTAAGTCGTCGTGAAAACCCTTGGTCAAAATTTCAAGCTCGGACTTATTTGGAATTCGTGCGGTGACGGCTTTAAATCCAAATGAGATTTGTGCTTCGATCGTTTCGCCACCTTCGTTGCGCATCCGAGTCGCAAAAGCCTGAGCGGCTTCGACGTAAGTGATTTCGTTTAGCAGCGACAGCGCCTGAAGTGGCGTGTTTGTTTTTGATCGCTTAACCGTGCAGACTTCACGGTTGGGAGCATCAAAAAGTAACATCGATGGTGGGGCCGCAGTTCGTTTCCAAATCGTGTACATCGTACGACGATAGCGCCCGTCGCCTGTGTCATGTTTGTAGTTGCGAAGATTGCCGTAGACGCTTGTTTCATCCCAGACGCCTTCAGGCATATAAGGTCGAACGCTAGGCCCGCCAATTTTCGTCTTTAACAAACCGCTCACGGACAACGCTTGATCGCGAATCAATTCACCTGTCAAACGAAATCTCGGTCCACGAGACAGCAAACGATTTTCTGGATCCATTTTCAAAGCTTGTTCGTTGACCGCTGACGACTGGCGATAAGTCGAACTCGTGACGAGTAGTTTGATAAAGCCCTTCATGTCCCAGCGCTTCGCGGGTTCACCATTGACTTTCGGAAGATTCTTTCCTTCCATAAATTCAACGGCTAACCAATCAAGCAACTCAGGATGGCGCGGGAAATCGGATTGCGTGCCGAAGTTTTCTGATGTCTTGACGATGCCAACTCCAAATAGCATCTCCCATTGTCGGTTGACCCAAACCCGTGCCGTCAACGGGTTCGAGGGATCAACAATCCAGTTCGCAAGACCAAGTCGATTCATCGGTTGGTCCTTGGGGATTGGCGGCAAGAAGGCCGGAAGTTTGCGTTCGACTTTTTCGCCAACCTGATCGTATTCACCACGATCCAACACAAAAGCATCGCGCTTCTTGCCTTCTTTCATGACCATGGTTGTGGGCAATCGTTCTTGATATTCTTTCAATTTGGCTTTGGCGGCATCGACTTTTTTCTTCGCATCATTGATTGGATTGGGAACGTTTGATTTGAAATATGAATTCAGTTTTTTAGTTTGATCGTCTGTTCGCAATTCCCTCTCAACTGAAATAATCTTTCGTATCGCCCTTGGAGTTGCTGGACCAAGTGACAACCTGCTTGAATCAGCATCGGTAATCTGTAAACGAAACCGCCCTATAGAATGTTTGGCGTAGGGCGAAGTATGCATCAGCAAAATCGTTGCAATCGAGTCTTTCACAGCCGCAACAGGCTGGTCGACGACGAACATAATTCGATTTGGGAATCCGTTTTCAAACTTGAATCCCAAAATCCCCCAGCCACTTTTTGCGCGAGCATACTTGTCGCCTTCAGCAGGATGAACTACCGAATCAGCGGACCAGCCTTCTTGCTCGAAATCAGCGACCGCACTATCGAACTTGATCCTTGTCACTTCAGCCAAGCCTTGATTGTTTGGTCGCGAAATCGCCCCGTCGATCTCCGAGAGAACAAAGTTTCCATTCGGCGATCGGCCAAGCGAACCTCTTGAATGGCTTGGATCCGGAAACGCTTCGATCATTAACCCCGTCAACTTAATCGAGAGGGGAATCTTGACTTCGTACATTGATTTGGCTGGATTCTTGCCACTGACTAAATAGGAACCGTCTGATTGCTTTTCAAACTTAACGCCATCTTCTGATTGTATAGAAATGGGATCAACGACAGA